>NZ_JBSSLX010000220.1:0-9307 GCF_053890995.1 Micromonospora sp. I033
CGGGCCGGCCGCGCCCCCCGCCGCCGCCGCGGCGCCGCCGCCGGAGCCGTCCGCGGCGCCCTCGGGGCCCGCCGCCGCGCCCGCGGGGGCGGCGGCGACGGTGCCGGCCGCGTCCCGGACCGACGACGGCTCGGGCGGCGCGCCGGCGGCGGAGCGCGGCGGCTCGGCCGGCCCGGTCAGGTCGCGGGACTCGATGACGGTGCCCTCGATGACGATCGGGGTGAAGCCCCGTCGCGGTGCGGGCGGGCCGGACACGGGCTCGGCGATCGACGGCGGCAGCTCCTCGGCCTCGGCGGGGCCGGGGATCGGCTGGGTCCGCTCGTCCGGGTCCGCGTCGTCACCAGCGCCGGGGCGCCGCCGGGGCAGCACCTGGGTGGCCTCCGCGGGCGGCGCGGCGGGGCGGAACGGCCGGGCCGGTTCCGCCGGCCCACTCGCCGGGGTCGGTCCGGCGGCGTCCACCCGGAACGCCTGGGTCGGGTCCTCCGGCACCGGCTCGTTGAGCGGCCGGCGGCGCGGGAACGGCTGGCCGCCACCGGCGAACCGGGAGGGCGGCGCCGCCGGGTCCCCGGTCCGGCGCGGCGGGTCCAGCGGCGACGACCGCCGGGGCGAGCGGCCCGAGGTGGGCTCGAAGAAGGACCGGGCGGGCGGCGGCGCGGGCTCGGCCGGCCGGCCGTCGGCCGGACCGGAGCGGCCGGCGTCGGGGAAGGGATCCGACCCGTCGGGACGCCGGCGCAGGTCGGTGAGCCAGCCGGCGAGGTTGTCCGCGCCCCGGTCGGTGCCGGCCGGATCGGCGGGTCCGGTGGGCCGCGGGTCGTCGGGGCCGCGGCGGCCGAGCGGACGGGCCGGACGGCCGTTGGCCGGGTCCGGGCGGCGGGTCGGCGGCGGAACGGACGGGTCTGCCGCGGCCGGGACGGTGGGCCGGGTGCTCGGGGCGGGGACGGTCGGGATCGGGACGGTCGAGGGCTCGCCGTCGGCGGGCCCGCGTCCACTCCGTGCCGGCGGGACCGGGCCGGGAGCGACCCGCCCGCCGGCCGCCGGGGACACCGGCGACGGCGGGACGTCCCGGCCGGGCGCGGGCGGGCCACCCCGGGCGGCCCGGGCGGCGCTCTCCACCCGCTCCAGGCGGGCCCGGGCACCCATCGTCCGGCCCGGCAGCCGGACGTCGCCCCGGGCGAGTTGCGCGACGAACCAGGCGGGCAGGTAGCCCTCGATCGGCAGCCCCGGATTGACCGCCAGCCACCACTCGTGGTTGGGCCAGTTCGCGGCCAGGTCGGCGTACGGGACCCGGCGGGTGGCGCCGGCGTTCTCCCCGAGGCAGGCGCGCAGCGCGGCGGCGGAGGTGAAGGCCAGGACGTGCGTCCGACCCCCGGTGGTCCAGGTGCCCCAGCCCATCGGGCTCTGCCCGGCGGGCGTCCCCGCGGCGACCGGCAGCAGCAGCTCGACGCGGGTCAGGATGCGGAAGTAGAGCTGCTGGTCCTGCGCGCGCAGCGCGTCCCGCATCGCCACCTCGGCCTCGGCGGCCGGTTCCCATCCGGTCACGGCCACCTCTCCTTCCGCGAGCAGGCCACAGGCATCGCCTACAACCTACAAGGTGGTAACAAGATCACAATGGCTGGCCATCGACGGTCGGCCGGGTCGTCGGCGAGGCGCTAACATCCCGTTCCGGAGTCGACACGATACGGAGGTTGTCGATGTCCCGGCCCACCGCGCGCCCGGCCCTGGCCGTCCTGGCGGCCCTCCTCGTCGCCGGGTTGCCGGCCGCCCCGGCGGCGGCCCGCGCGCCGTCGGCCTGCGCCGCACCACCCGCGCCGGCCCGCCCCGTCGCCGAGCAGCCGTGGCCCCAGCAGCGGTACGCGCCGGACCGGCTGACCCCGCTCGCCACCGGTGCCGGCGTGGTGGTCGCGGTGGTCGACTCCGGGGTGGACCGGTCCCATCCCCAGCTCACCGGCCGGGTCCTCGACGGCGCCGACTTCCTCGACCCGGGCGGCGACGGCACCCGGGACTGCGCCGGGCACGGCACCGGCGTGGCGAGCATCATCGCCGCGGCACCCCGGCCCGGCGTGGCCTTCCGCGGGCTGGCGCCGCGCGCCCGCATCCTGCCCGTACGGGTCAGCGAACAGCAGGTGGTCGACGGGCGGGAGTCGGGCCGCACGGTCGACCCGGCCGACTTCGCCCGGGCCGTCCGCTGGGCGGTGGACCACGACGCCGACGTGGTCAACCTCTCCGTCGTGCTGTACGCGGACCACCCCGCCGTACGCGCCGCGATCGCCTACGCGGTGCGGCGGGACGTCGTGGTGGTGGCCGCGGCCGGCAACCTGCACGACACCGGCGACCCCCGGCCGTACCCGGCCGCGTACGACGGGGTGCTCGGGGTGGGTGCGATCGGGGCGGACGGCACCCGCGCCGCCTTCTCCCAGACCGGCCCCTACGTCGACCTGGTCGCCCCCGGCACGGACGTGCTGATGGCGGCGCCCCGGCAGGGCCACCACCGGGCGGAGGGGACGAGCTACGCGGCGCCCTTCGTGGCCGGCACCGCGGCGCTGCTCCGCCAGTACCGCCCCGAACTGGGCGCGGCCGAGGTCGCCCGGCGGATCGTGACGAGCGCCGACCCGGCCCCGGGACGGGGCGACGGCTACGGCGCCGGGGTGCTGAACCCGTACCGGGCGGTGACCGAGTCGACCGTCGAGGCGACTGCCCGGGCAGGGGCCGGGGCGGCCCTCCCGGTCGACCGGCCGGACGCGGTCGAACTGGCCCGCGAGGCGCGCCGGGCGACGGCCCGGGACCGGGCGCTGCTGGTGGCCGGCGCGACCGGAACCGCAGCTCTGGTGGTGGTGTTGCTGGCCGTCGTGCTGCCCCGCGGGACGCGCCGCCGCTGGCACCCGGCCGACCCGGCCTGACCCCCGGCGCCGGGAGGCGTGGGCCCGTCCGGAAGGACGGCGGGCGGCACGGGCGGCAGTGCCCGTGCCGCCCGCCGGCGGATCACTGGAACAGGTTGACGTTCCGCTTCTCGGTGTCGAGGTAGTCGGCCGCGGAGTCCTCCACGGCCAGCTTGATGTCGCGCAGCATGGCCTGGAGGTCCTGCGAGGCGGCGCGCCAGCGGGCCTGCCGCTGCTCGTACGCCTCGCGCGCCTCGCCGGACCAGCTCGCCACGAGCGGGGCCGCGTCGCGTTCGAGCTGCCCGAGCTGGCTCTCGAGAGTGGTCAGCGCCCTCTGGATGTCCGCGCCGGCCTGGTGCAGGGCGGCGAAGTTGACGACCAGCACACCGTGGTCCATCGGTCGGTCCTTCCCGTGGTCAGAGGGGCAGTTGGATGCCGCGGTTGGTGGCCGCCACCCGCCCGGCGGCCTCGGTGTCGGACACGTCGTACTGCTGGCCGGCGGTGCGGATCGCGGTCGCGGTCTCCCGCAGCGCCCGCTGCAGGGCCGCCTGGTCCTGCGCCCACTGCTGCTTGACCTGGGCGAAGGAGCGCCCACCGGCGCCCCGCCAGGCCTGCTGCAACACCTCCAGCTCGGCCAGCAGGCCGCTGAGCATGGTTTGCAACGACTGGTCAACCTGCTCGAACTTCGCGGCGGTCTGCTGCATCACCGCCGCTTCTGCCTGGGTCTGGGACACCCCGGACGTCACCTCGTCTCCTCGGTCGTGGCTGGTCGCCGGGAGCGACCACCGTGGACTCGCCGGAGCGCGCCGCCGGAGAAGGGGGGAAGGGGACGGCCGGCACGCCCGACGGAACTCGTCGCTGACGGTAGCGGCCCGACTCCGGTTCTGCTACCCCTCGGGCTCCCCTGTGGACGACGAAGCTCTACGATGAGCCACGGCGGCGTCACCCGGCGAACAGGCGGAGGAGGTGCGGTGAGCGTGACCACCACCGACCGGCCGCCGCCCGCGCCCGCTCGCCCACCACAGTGGACGGGCCGGCCGGCACCGGCCCTGCGCGCCGGGCAGGTGGTGGCGGCGCAGGTCGCGGCGGCCGCGCTGCTCGCGGCCGCGGGCCGGGGCGTCCTGGTGACCGCGGCCGCCCTGCTGCTGGCGGCGGTGCTGCTGCCGGCCGCGTGGGTCCGGATCCGGGGCCGGTGGCTCTTCGAGTGGCTCGCCGTCGGCGCGGCCCACCTGACCCGGCGGCGCGCTCTCCCGGCGACCGCCGGGCCGGCCGCGCTGCTGGAGCTGGCCTGCCCCGGGGCGGCGGTGCGCGCGGCGGAGCTGGCCGGCGGCCCGGCGGCGGTGCTGGAGGACGCCGCCGGGCTGACCGCGCTGCTGGAGATCGGCGACCCGGACGACCTGCTCGGCGACGGCCCGCGGGAGCTGCCGCCGCCGATCGGCCTGCTGCCCCCGGCGGGGCCGGAGAGCCCACCGCTCCGGATCCAGCTGCTTCTCTCCGCGTCGCCCGCAGCCGGGGCGGGCACGGCCGGCACGTCCTACCGCCAGCTCACCGACGGGCGGCTGGCGGCCCGGTCCCGGGCGGTGCTGGCCGTCCGGGCGCTCCGGGCCGACGGCTGGTCCGACGAGGAGCTGCGCCGGGCGCTGTCCGGCACGGTCCGGCGGATCGTCCGCCGGCTCGGCCCGCTCACCGGTCGCCCGCTCGGCGGTCCCGCGGCGCTGCGTGTGGTGGCCGAACTGGCCCACCACGACGCCGGGGCTCCGGTCCGGGAGAGCTGGCCGGCGGTGACGGTGGGCGGGCTGACGCAGACCACCTGGCGGTTGCGCCGCTGGCCGGATCCGCGCACCGACGCCGCGCGGCGGCTGGTGCCCCGGCTGCTGGCGCTGCCGGCCACCGCCACCACCGTCTCGCTCTGCGTCGGTCCGCGCGCCGGTGCGGAGTCCGCGGCCACGCCGGCCGAGCTGACCGTACGTCTGGCCGCCCGCACCGCCGCGGAGCTGTCGGTGGCCGAGCGGGCGCTGCGCCGGCTCGCCGGCGATCTCGGCACGGAGCTGCGCCGGCTGGACGGCGAGCACCTGTCCGGGCTGGCCGCCACCCTGCCGCTGGCGGTCGTCCGGGCGGCCGCGCCCCCGGCCGGGCCCGAGCTGGCCGCCCTGGAGCTCACCCTCGGCGAGTCCGGCCTGATGGTGGGCGCCAACCGGCACGGCGGCGCGGTGGCCGTACGCCTGTTCCGTCCCACGACGACCCGGCTGCTGCTGGTCGGCGGCGTCCGCGCCGCCCAGCTGCTGACCCTGCGGGCGCTGGCGCTGGGCGCCCGGGTGGCGGTGCAGACCGCCCGGCCCCGGGTCTGGGAGCCGTTCGTCCGCGGGGCCGGCGCGCCGGGCGGCGCGGTGCCGCTGGTGCCGCCGGGGCGGCCGGTCGGCGGTGCGCCCGGGTCCCCGCTGCACCCCGTGCTGCTGGTGGTCGACGCCGGCCCGGTGCCGCCGGCGGTCGCCCCGGCGGCGGCCTGGCAGTCCGTCCTGGTGGTCCGCGACGAGCTGACCGCGGCCGACACGGCGGCGCTGGCCCGCGCCGACCTGGCGATCCTGCAACCGCTCGACCCCGGCGAGGCGGCGCTGGCGGGCGCGGCGCTCGGCCTGGGCGGCTCGGCGGAGTGGCTGACCCGGATCCGGGACGACATGGTGGCCGTGGTGAACCGGCGGGCGTTGCGCTGGGCACTGCTCTCGCCGACGCCGATCGAGTCGCAACTGGTCGGTCGCCCGGCCCGGGACTGAGCCGGCACGGGTTCCGCGAGACGACGCGGCATGGCACGATCCCGGCCATGAATTTTCTGAAGGGTCTCCTGATCCGGCTGGGCTCGACGGCCGTGGCCTTCTGGCTGGCCACGCTGCTCATCCCGGGCATCACGCTGGACTCGGATTCGACCACCGAGACGGTGACGACGCTGGTCCTCGTCGCGGTGATCTTCGGGGTGGTCAACGCGGTGCTCCAGCCGATCATCAAGACCGTCGGCTGCGGCTTCTACCTGTTGACCCTCGGCCTGATCGCTCTGGTGGTCAACGGCCTCCTCTTCCTGCTCACCAGCTGGATCGCCGGTGAGGCGGGGCTGCCGTTCCACGTGGACGGCTTCTGGCCGGCCGCGGTGCTGGGCGCGCTCTTCGTCGGCATCGTCACCTGGATCCTCGGCGCCGTCCTCGACCGCGACTGAGCCCGCCACCGGCCGATTCCCGCCCGCCGGCACAGACCAGTGGGCGGGAATTGGCTGGTGAGGCCCCGTCGGGTCGCATCTAGGGTCGGAGGAGTGTTCACCCTGACCCGCCCCGACGGCTACCTGCTCACCACCGATCCGGACCGGCTCGACCTGGACCGGGTCCACCACTGGCTCTCCACCGACGCGTACTGGGCGCTCGGGCGGGACCGGGACACGGTGGGGCGGGCCTTCGCCGGGTCGGTCGGCTTCGGCGTCTACCGGCCCGGGGACGGACGGCAGGTCGCCGTGGCCCGGGTGGTCACCGACCGGGCCACCTTCGCCTGGCTCTGCGACGTCTACGTCGACCGGGCCGCGCGGGGCCTGGGGCTGGGCACCTGGCTGGCCGGCGCGGCCCGCGACCACCTGGCCGAGTGGGGCGTACGCCGGATCGTGCTGGCCACCAACGACGCGCACGGGGTCTACGCGAAGGTCGGCTTCACGCCGGTCGACCCGGACCGATGGATGGAGTACGACAAGCGGGTGACCCAGCTCACTGGAAAGGAGCAAAGCGCCGGTTCACCACTTACGGTGGAGGCGTGAACCAGACCCGTCTCGGCTACCTCTACGGCTTCGGCGCGTACCTGCTCTGGGGCTTCTTCCCGATCTACCTGAAGCTGCTCCGGCCGGCCGGGCCGGTGGAGATCCTCGCGCACCGGATCGTCTGGTCGGTGGTCTTCGTGGCGCTGCTGCTGGCCGCGATGCGCAACATCGGCTTCCTGCGGGCGCTGGCCCGGCGGCCCCGGGCGCTGGCCGCCATCGCGGCCGCCGCCGCGCTCATCGCGGTCAACTGGGGCACCTACATCTACGGGGTCAACTCCGACCGGGTGGTGGAGACCGCCCTCGGCTACTTCATCAACCCGCTGGTCGTGGTGCTGATCGGGGTCTTCGTGCTGCGCGAGCGGCTGCGCCCGGCGCAGTGGGCGGCGCTCGGCGTGGGTGGCCTCGCGGTGGCGGTGCTGACCGTCGACTACGGCCGGCTGCCCTGGCTGGCCCTCACGCTGGCCTTCAGTTTCGCCGGGTACGGGCTGGTCAAGAAGCGGCTCGGGCTGCCCGCCGCGGAGGGACTCTTCGTCGAGTCGGCGGTGCTGGCCCTGCCCGCGCTGGCCTACCTCGGCTGGCTAGGCCGGCAGGGTGAGGCGACCTTCGGGCACGGCTCCGCCGGGCACACCGTGCTGCTGGTGCTGGCCGGCGCGGCCACCGCGATCCCGCTGCTGCTCTTCGCCGGCGCGGCCAACCGGCTGCCGCTGACCGGGCTGGGCATGTTGCAGTACCTCGCGCCGATCCTCCAGCTCGGCTGCGGCGTGCTGGTCTTCCACGAGCCCATGCCGCCGGCCCGGCTGGCCGGGTTCGCCCTGGTCTGGCTCGCCCTCGTGGTGTTCACCGTGGACGCCCTCCGGCACACCCGCCGGGCCCGCGCCGAGGCGCGGGCGGCCGCCCCGGTGCCCGCCGGGGCCCGCTGACCGCGCCTCAGCGGGCGTCGTAGGCGAGCACCGGGGTGCCGTCGGCGCGCACCAGTTCGAGGCGCACCAGCTCTCCGTGGGTGAAGTGGGTGGCACCGACCACGCGGACGTTGTCGCCCGGGGCGGCCAGCCAGGTGCCGAGCTGCTCCGTCGCACCGTCCGGGCCGTGCGCCACCAGCCGGAAGGTGTACGCCTCACGGTGCCCGGCGCGCTGGTCGTACCCGCAGCGCATGGTGACCTCGGTTCCCCACCTCTTGTCGGTCAGGCCGACCTCGGCGTGCAGCGGCACCGGGCCGGAGACCGGCCGCATGGCGGTCATGGCCACCGGCGCGGTCGCGGTCGGGGTCGCCGTCCCGGTCGCCGTCGGCGGCGGGTCGGCGGGCGGTCGGACCAGGGACACCCCGACGCCGGCCAGCACGGCGAGCACGGCCGCGGCGAGCGCGGTCAGCGCGTACCGCCGCCGGGACCGGGACCGTTCGCGGCGCCGGCGGTCCCGCGCGGCGTCGAGCAGCGCGGGCACCCGGGAGGTCTCCGTGGCGGACGGCAGGAACTGCTCCAGCCCGGCCGGGTCGAGCCGGCCCAGCAGGCCGGGCAGCACGGCGATCTCGGCCACCGCCTCCCGGCAGGACGCGCAGCCGGCCAGGTGCCGCTCGTAGGCGGCCCGGTCGGCGGGGGCGAGGGCGCCCAGCACGTACGCGCCGTCGTCGTGCGCGAACTCGCAGCGGGTCATCCGGTCACCCCCATTTCGGCCAGCACCAACCGTAGTGAGCGCAGCGCGTAGTGGGTGCGGGACTTCACCGTGCCCGGCGGCACCCCGAGCCGGGCGGCCGCCTCGGCCACCGACCGCCCCTGGTAGAAGCACTCGACCAGCACCTCGCGGTGGGTCTGGCTGAGCCGGTTCAGCGCCTCGGCCACGGTCCACGCCTCCACCGCGCGCTCCGTCTCGTCGACCGTCTCGGCGGGCTCGGGCAGCTCGTCCGTGTAGACCTCGCCCACCCGGGTGGACCGCCGGCGCCAGGCGTCGATGGCCAGGTTCCGCGCCGTGGTGAAGAGCCAGGCGCGGACCGAGCCGCGGCGCGGGTCCAGCGCCTCCGGGTGCCGCCAGGCCCGGAGCAGGGTCTCCTGCACCAGGTCCTCGGCGCGCGTCCGGTCGCCGTTGACCAGCCGGAGGGCGTGCGCGAAGAGCGCGTCGGCATGCTCGTCGTGCAGCGCGCGCAGCAGTTGGGCGTCGTGGTCGCTGATGGCGGTACCTCGCTTCCGGCGGCGGGGAGACCGGCGATGCGTTCGCCCCTTGATACGTGCCGTGACGCCGAACGGTTCAGCCGCAGGTCACGCCGCAGCTGTTCACGTCCGGTTCATGTTCCCGCCGGTACCCGCTCACCGCACCCTGGCAGCGTCCGCCCGGTACGCGTGCCCGGCGGACCGGGCGCGCCACCGACGTCCGATCAGGAGGCTCCACCCCATGAGCGACCGTCCTCGGCTGCTCCCGCTGCTGGGCGCCACCCGCCACGGCGCCCGGGACGCCATGACCTGCCAGTACCGGTGCGGCAACGCCTGCGACCACCCGGTGCCGAACCGTTCCGACAACCCGTACTTCGGGGACCTGGTCGACGCCCAGGTCTCCCGGCGTGGCGTGGTCCGGGCCGGTGCCGCCGGCGCCCTGGTGCTCGGCTTCGGCGGCGCCGTGGCCGGTGCCCTCCCCGGCGCTGTCTCTTATACCCATC
>NZ_JBSSLX010000221.1:0-9298 GCF_053890995.1 Micromonospora sp. I033
CTGGTCCTCGAGGTGCCGCTGGAGCGTGTTCATGCCCGTCAGCCACCGGTCGGTGTCGGTGGCGCGGTGCCGGTAGTAGTCGGCCACCCGTGGATGCGGCAGGACCAGGAACCGGTCGTCGTGCAACGCCTGCCACGTCGCCTCGGCCACGTCCTCCGGGGTGAGCGCCCCGTCGCGGCTGATCAGTTCCCGCAGCGGCCCGGTCCGCTCGAGCATCCGGGTCCGCACGCCCTGCGGGCAGACGGCCTGCACCACGACCCCGCGATGCCGGTAGGTCGCCGACAGCCACTCCGCGAACGCGACGCAGGCGTGCTTGCTGACCGCGTACGCCGGGTTCCCGAGCGTCGTGAGCAGCCCGGCCGCGGACGCGGTCACCACGAAGCGGCCCGCGCCGCGCGCGACCCACGCGGGCACCAGCAGGCGCGCGGCCCGCACGTGCGCCATCACGTTCACCTCGTGGCTGGCGGCCCACTCCGCCTCGCCGGCGTCCAGCCCGCGCCCACGGTCGATGCCGGCGTTGCCGAACCAGATGTCGACGTCGCCCAGGTGGCTCCGGGCCGTCTCGACCAGCGCGGCGACGCCCTCCTCGCTGGCGGCGTCGCCGGGAGCGGCGTGGCCGCCGATCTCCTCGGCCACCCGGCGGACCGCCTCGGCGTCGAGGTCGTTGACCACGACCCGCGCCCCCTCGGCGGCGAGCCGGGTGGCCAGCGCCCGGCCGATGCCGTGCCCGGCGCCGGTGACGACGACGCCCTTGTCCCGTACCGGCATCAGACACCCCCGGTCAGGGTGAGACCGCCGTCGACGACGAGCAGCTGGCCGGTGATCCAGGCGGCGTCCGCGGAGAGCAGGAACGCGACGACGCTGCCGACGTCCGTGGGGACGCCGAGCCGCTTGAGCGGGTACGCGGCCGCGACCTGCTCCTCACGGTCCTCGTAGAGGGCGGTGGCGAACCTCGTCTTCACCACCGCCGGGGCGACGGCGTTCACCCGGATGTCCGGGCCCAGCTCGACGGCGAGCTGCTGGGTGAGGTGGGTCAGCATCGCCTTGCTGGCGCCGTAGAAGCCGATGCCGGACGCCGGCCGGACGCCGGCCACGGAGGAGACGTTGACCACCGCGCCCCCGTGCTCGGCCAGCCAGGCCCGGTGGACCTGCTGCACCCAGGACAGGGCGGCGAGGCAGTTCACCTCGAGGACCTTGCGGGCCGCGGCCAGGTCCAGCTCGACCAGCGGCCCGTAGGCCGGGTTGATGCCGGTGTTGTTGACCAGGAAGTCCGCGCTGCCGAAGGTGTCGACCGCCCGTTCCACCACCTCGGCCTGGTGGTCGGGATCGTCGGCGTGGCCGGCCACGCCGACGGCGTGCTCGGCGCCGAGCCGCGCGACCGCCTGGTCCAGCGCCTCCCGCTTGCGGGCCGTGATGACCACCTTGGCGCCGTCGGCGACCAGCCGCTCGGCGATGGCCAGGCCGATGCCGCGGCTGGCACCGGTGACGATCGCCGTACGGCCGGCGAATCTGGTCGACGCAGCCTCCGACACGGCCACCCCCTCTGAAGTTACTAAGCGCTTGCTTAGAATGTGTCTGAGGGAGTGTGCGACAGCCGGGTGGGCGTCGTCAACAGCTCCGCCCGGGCCGGTTGTGGTATCAATGCCGGCCGAGGCTCAGGAGGGAAGGGTGGACGCGTGGTGACCGACAGCGCCGAGCAGTCCCGCGCCGACGCGACGCGCGCCCGGCTGCTGGAGGCGGCCGTCACCGCGTTCGCCGAGCGGGGCTTCCACGGCACGACGACGCGCGACATCGCGGCCGCCGCCGGGCTGAGTCCCGCCGCGCTCTACGTGCACCACAAGTCGAAGGAGGAGCTGCTCTACCTGATCTCGCGGTCCGGGCACGAGCACGTGCTGCGGCTGGTGCGCGCCGCTGTCGCCTCGTCCACCGACCCGGCCACGGCGCTGCGGCGGGTGGTCCATGACTTCGTCGTCACCCACGCCCGCGACCACACCACCACCCGGGTGGTGAACTACGAGCTGTCCGCGCTCAGCCCCGCGCACCTGGCCGAGATCCGCGAGATCCGCCACCGCATCGAGCAGGCGATCCGGCAGCTCGTGGAGGCCGGCGTCACGGCCGGGGTCTTCGAGACGCCGGATCCCCGGATGGCCGCCGCCGCCCTGCTGTCACTCGGGGTCGACGTGGGCCGGTGGTACCGGGACGGCGGCGACCTGGTCCCCGAGTACATCGCCGCCCGGTACGCCGAGATGGCGCTGCGGATCGTCGGCGCCCGCTGAGCGACCCCGTCACCACACGCAGGATCGGGGCAGGAACGCCCAGGCGACGCCGGCGGCGAAGCGGTTCCCGCGCCACTTCGCCATGACCCACTGACGGTCCTTCGTGACGTAGCGGACGTCGATCTGTGCGCCGGCGGGGGCGATGCCGAGCGGGTGGACGGCGACGGCGGGTCCGGACCCGTACGCCGCGGCGGCGCCGATGTTGCCGTATGCGCCGCAGGTCGTGCGGGCGGTGGTGGCCTTGAGCCCGCCGCCCTTGTTCTCGCTCCACACCCCGTAGGGGCTGCACAGCGGGTCGACGGGGGTGGCGGTGCAGGCGAACTTGCGCGTGCCGTAGGCGTCGGCGCACCCGTCGAAGCTGCCGCCGGCGTAGTCCCAGGGCCACCGCGTGATGCCCTCGGTGTTGCCGGCCGCGGTGCCGGTCAGCCCACCTTCGGTGCGGCGCGCGCGATGATGGTGGCGAAGTCGACACCGCGCGGCAGGGTGCCGTACGCCTGGCCGTGGTCGCCGCCGAGGCGGGACGCGCAGAACGCGTCGGCCACGGCCGGGTGGCCGTGCCGCACCAGCAGTGAGCCCTGCAGGACCAGGGCGAGCCGTTCGACGACCCGGCGGGCCCGCAGTTCGAGGTCGTCGTGGTCGGCCAGGTCGGCCTGCACCTGGCGCAGCGCGGCGTCGAGCCGCGGGTCGGCGCCGGCGGCGGCGCTCACCTCGGCCCGGAACGCCTCGACGACCTGGGGCTCCCTGGCGACCGCGCGCAGCACGTCCAGCGCGGCGACGTTGCCGGACCCCTCCCAGATCGAGTTCAGCGGCGACTCGCGGAACAGCCGCGGCATGCCGGACTCCTCGACGTAGCCGTTGCCGCCGAGGCACTCGAGGGCCTCGGCGGCGTGGGCCGGCCAGCGCTTGCACACCCAGTACTTGCCGACGGCGAGGGCGAGCCGCTTGAACGCCGTCTCGCCGGCGTCGCCGCGCGCGGCGCGGTCGGTCGCGCCGGCGAGCCGCATCATGAGGACGGTGGCGGCCTCGGACTCGACCGCGAGGTCGGCGAGCACGTTGCGCATGAGCGGCTGGTCGACGAGGTACCGGTCGAAGGCCCGCCGGTGGGCGGCGTGGTGGGCGGCGGTGATCACGCCCTGGCGCATGCCGGCCGCCGCGCCGATGACGCAGTCGAGGCGGGTCAGGTTGATCATGTCGATGATGGTGCGCACGCCCCGGCCCTCGTCCCCGACGCGCCAGGCGACCGCGTGCTCGTACTCGACCTCCGCCGAGGCGTTGGACCGGTTGCCGAGCTTGTCCTTGAGGCGCATCAGCCGCATCGGGTTGCGCGTGCCGTCCGGCAGGACCCGCGGGACGAGGAAGCAGGTGAGCCCGCCCGGCGCCTGGGCGAGGGTGAGGAAGACGTCGCACATCGGCGCCGACGTGAACCACTTGTGCCCGAGGAGCCGGTAGGTGCCGTCCGGGTCGGGGTGCGCGACGGTGGTGTTGGCGCGGACGTCCGAGCCGCCCTGCTTCTCCGTCATCGACATGCCGGCCAGCAGCCCCCGCTTGCTCAGCGGCGGGCGCAGCCCGAAGTCGTACGACGTCGCGGTGAGCAGCGGCTCGTACCGCGCGGCCAGGTCCGGGCTGTGCCGCAGCGCCGGCACGGCCGCGTAGGTCATCGAGATCGGGCAGCCGTGGCCGGCGTCGGGGCGCCAGACGTAGAACTTGGCCGCCCGGGCCACGTGTGCACCCGGCCGGTCGTCCGCCCACGGTGCCGCGTGCAGGCCGTGGGTGACCGCGGTACGCATCAACTCGTGCCAGGCCGGGTGGAACTCCACCTCGTCGATCCGGTGGCCGTAGCGGTCGTGGGTGCGCAGCACCGGCGGGTGCTCGTTCGCCAGCCGCCCGTGCTCGATCGCCGTCGCGGCGCCGCCGAGGCGGCCGAGTTCGCGCACCTCGGCGGCGGCCCAGCCGGCGCCCTCCCGGTCGAGCCCGTCGAGCAGGGCCGGGTCGTCCGCCGCGTCGTGGCCGGTCAGCGGGGGAACCTGGTTGAGGACCTCGTGTGTGGTCACGGCGACACTCCCAGCGCGCGGTGGATGAACCTGATCAGGCCGGCGATGGTGCCCGGGCCGGCGACCCCGGCGGCCAGCGGACCGACCATGGCCTCGGCCAGGGCGCCGACCACCGCGGTCGAGGTCAGTTCGGGGTCCTGTGGAGGCAGCTCGCCGCTCGCCACCCCCGCCGCGACGTGGCCGGCGATCAGGTCGGCGTAGGCGCGGCGGAAGGTGAGCCGCTCGGCGTCGACCGCCGGGTCGACCGGCTCGGCGAGCAGGGCGTACGCCAGCCGCGGCGACTGCAGCGCGCGGCCGGCGAACGTCTCGACGACGGCCGACACCTGGGCGGCGACGGTGGCCTGCCGCGCCGCGGCGCGGGCCACCGCGTCCACCTCCCGCTGCGAGGCGGTGCGGAAGACCTCGGCGAACAGGTGGGCCTTGGTGGGGAAGTGGCGGTAGACGCTGCCGGTGGCGACGCCGGCGCGCTCGGCGACGGCGGCGACCGAGCAGCCGGCGTAGCCGTCCCCGGCCATGATCTCCAGCGCGGCGGCGATGATCCGCTCGCGCGAGGCGGTCAGCCGAGCCTTCACCCGCTCGGTGCTCCGGTAGGCCACCGAAGAAGTGAACCACCATTCAGTCCTTGCCGGCAAGGTGCGCCCGGTTGCGTCTCCGGTGCCGGGTTCACCGGTCGGAACGGTCACAGCTTGGGCTCAGGGCCCCATGACGATCTTGGTGCGGCTCCACCGATCGGGTACCGTCCCCTGTCACATCGTCTTTGCACCACCCCTGGCTGCCTGTCATACCGGGGTCGATCGGAGGGACACTGCCGTGACTTTCTCCAGCGCAGTCCGCAGGGCTGGCGTCATCGTGGCCATCGCCGCCCTCGCCGCGAGCGCGGGATGCGCCAAGAAGGAGGACGGCGAGACCCAGGCGAGCGGCGTCAAGCTCGTCGAGAAGGGCAAGCTCACCGTCTGCACCCACCTGCCGTACGCGCCGTTCCAGTCCAAGGACGCCGCCGGCAAGGTGGTCGGGTTCGACGTCGACGTGATGGATCTGGTCGCCAAGGACCTGGGCGTCGAGCAGAAGATCGTCGACACGCCGTTCGAGGGGATCAAGTCCGGTCAGGACCTGAACACCGGCAAGTGCGACGCGGCCGCCGCCGGCATGACCATCACCGAGGAACGGCAGAAGGTCATGAACTTCTCCGATCCGTACTTCGACGCGACCCAGGCCATGCTCGTCAAGACCGGCAAGGCGTACAAGTCGCTCGACGACCTCCGGGGCAAGAAGGTCGGCGTCCAGGCCGCGACCACCGGCCGCGACTACGCCAAGAAGGTCGAGCAGGACAAGGGCCTCAACCTCGTCGAGTTCGAGGACCTCGCCGCCCTCCAGCAGGCCCTCGCCAACGGCCAGGTCGAGGCCGCCATCAACGACCTGCCGGTCTGGACCGAGTACATGAAGGAGCACCCGGGCGGGTTCGAGGTGACCGCCGAGTTCGACACCGGTGAGCAGTACGGCTTCTCGGTGAAGAAGGACAGCAACCCGGAGCTGCTCAAGAAGATCAACGAGGTGCTCGCCAAGGCGAAGCAGGACGGCACCTACGACTCGATCTACGAGAAGTGGATCGGCAAGAAGCCGAACGCCTGAGCCACCCGCCCGCCCGGGGGGCGCGCGCCCGGCGCGCGCCCCCCGGGTCGGCCACCTCCGCACCTCTCAAGGAGCGCCCCACCGTGAAGCTGCGACGCCGCCAACGAGAGCGGCTGTCCCTCTGGCTCCAGTACCTGGCCTTCGTGGCCGTCATCGCCGTGGTGATCCTCGCGGCGGACTGGGGCCGGCTGAGGGAAGCGTTCTTCCGCGTCGACATCATCGAGTCGATGTTCCCGACGATCATCACCGTCGCGCTGCGCAACACGATCCTCTACACGCTGGGCGCGTTCGCCTTCGGCCTCGTCTTCGGCACCGTGCTCGCGCTGATGCGGCTGTCCCGGGTGGCCCCGTACCGGTGGGTGGCGACGGCGTACATCGAGCTGTTCCGGGGCCTGCCCGCGCTGCTGGTGCTCTTCCTCGTCGGGTACGGCATCCCCATCGCCTTCCCGGAGCGGGAGATCCCGGGCGGCGTGTTCGGGTCGATCACGATCGGTCTCGGGTTGACCGCGGCCGCCTACATGGCCGAGACCATCCGGGCCGGCATCCAGGCCGTCCCGAAGGGGCAGATGGAGGCGGCCCGCACCCTGGGCATGTCGCACTTCACCGCGATGCGCACGATCGTCATCCCCCAGGCGTTCCGGATCGTGATCCCGCCGCTGACCAACGAGCTCATCCTGCTCACCAAGGACTCGTCGCTCGCCTACGTGCTCGGCGTGACGGCGCAGACCATCGAGGTGACCAAGTTCGGCCGGGACACCCTCAACGACCGGGTCAACGCCACCCCGCTGCTGGTGGCCGGCCTCACCTACCTGGTCATCACCATGCCGCTGTCCCAGGTGGTACGCCGCCTCGAACTCCGCTACGCCAAGGCTCGGTGATCCCCATGACGACCAGCCAGTCCCAGCCCGCCGTCGAGATCCGCGACCTGCACAAGTCCTTCGGGTCGCTCGAAGTGCTCAAGGGCATCGACTTCGAGGTCGGCCACGGCGAGGTGGTCTGCGTCATCGGACCGTCCGGGTCCGGCAAGTCGACGCTGCTGCGGTGCGTCAACCTGCTGGAGGAGCCGACCGCCGGCAAGATCTGGGTGAACGGCACCGAGATGACCGACCCGGACGTCGAGATCGACTCCGTACGCCGCGGCATCGGCATGGTGTTCCAGTCGTTCAACCTCTTCCCGCACCTGACCGTGCTGGACAACCTCACCATCGCCCAGCGCCGGGTGCTCAGGCGCGGCCGCGCCGAGGCGGAGCGCGTCGCGCGCGCCAACCTGGACCGGGTCGGCCTCAGCGACAAGGCCGGCGCGTTCCCGGCCCAGCTCTCCGGCGGGCAGCAGCAGCGGGTCGCCATCGCCCGGTCGCTGTCGATGGACCCCCAGCTGATGCTCTTCGACGAGCCGACCTCCGCGCTCGACCCCGAGCTGGTCGGTGACGTCCTCACCGTCATGCGCACGCTGGCCGAGGACGGCATGACCATGATGGTGGTGACCCACGAGATGGCGTTCGCCCGGGACGTCGCCGACCGGGTCGTGTTCATGGACGGTGGCGTGGTGGTCGAGCAGGGGCCGCCGGAGGAGGTGCTGGGCGCGCCGCGGCACGAGCGGACCCGTTCGTTCCTCTCCCGGGTCCTCGACCCGACCCATGTCGCGCAGCTCGGGCGGCCCGACGAGGCCGCCGAGCCACCCGAGGCGCCCGGCCTGCCGGCCGACGACCGCCACCACCTCTGACCGTGCCCGGCGGTGTCGGCGCCTCTCGTTAGGCTCGACCGCATGGCAGATCCGTTCCGGGTACGCGTCACCGTCCGCGGCTACGAGCTCGACACGCAGGGCCACCTGAACCAGGCCGTCTACCTCCAGTACGGCGAGCACGCCCGGTGGGAGTGCCTGCGCGCCGCCGGCATCCGGCAGGACCGGCTCATCGCCGGCGGGGTGGGGCCGGTGGCCCTGGAGGTCACCGTGCGCTACCTGCGGGAGCTGCGCGGCGGCGACGAGGTGGACGTGTCCTGCGAGTTCCGCTGGGGCGAGGGCAAGACGTTCCAGATCGTCCAGGAGCTCACCCTTCCCGACGGCACCCAGGCGGCCACGATCACCGGGGTGGGCGGCCTGCTGGACCTGGCCGCCCGGAAGCTGGTGCCCGACCCGCGCGTGCGGTTCCGGCAGCTGGCCACCGACCCCGCGCCGATGAACCTCTGAGCCATGGAGCTGGAGTTCAGCGGCGAGGTGTGGTTCTGGCGGGGGCCGGCGCCCTGGCACTTCGTCACCGTCCCCGACGAGCTGTGCGGTGAGCTGGAGGCGGCGTCGGCGTCGGTCACGTACGGGTGGGGGATGATCCCGGTGACCGCGCGGATCGGCGCGACCGGATGGCGGACGTCGCTCTGGCCCAGGGACGGGCGCTACGTCGTGCCGCTGAAGACGGCGGTCCGCCGGGCCGAGGGGATCGCGCTGGGCGACCGGGTCGACGTCCGCCTGGTCGTGGAGCGGTGACCGGTCGACGGGGGACGGAACCCTCGGGCACGGCGGATGCGGCGAAGCTCCTCGCGCGGGCGCGTCGGCTGGTGGTCTTCACCGGCGCCGGCATGTCGGCCGAGAGCGGCGTGCCCACCTTCCGTGACGCGCTCACCGGCCTCTGGGCGCGGTTCGACCCCCAGACCCTCGCCACCCCGGAGGCGTTCCGCGCCGACCCCGCGCTCGTCTGGGGCTGGTACGAGTGGCGGCGCACCGCCGTCCGCCGGGCCGCACCGAACCCGGGCCACCGGGCCGTGGCCGCCATGGCGGCCCGGGTGCCGGAGACGGTGGTGGTCACCCAGAACGTCGACGACCTGCACGAGCGCGCCGGCACCGCCGCCCCGATCCACCTGCACGGCAGTCTGTTCGCGCCGCGCTGTTCGGCCTGCGCCGAGCCGGCGCCCGTGCCCGAGGCCGGGGCGGAGCCGGGGGAGGGTCGACGGCTGACGCCACCCCGCTGCGGGCGCTGCGAGGCGCCCGTCCGGCCCGGGGTCGTGTGGTTCGGCGAGGCGCTGCCGGAGCAGGCCTTCGAGGCCGCCGTCGGGGCGGCGTACCGCTGCGACGTGCTCCTGACCGTCGGCACGTCCGGCCTGGTCCATCCCGCCGCCGAGATCCCGCGGGTCGCGGCCCGCCGGGGCGGCACGGTGATCCAGGTCAACCCGGAGGAGACGCCGCTGGACGCGGTGTGCGCCGTGAACCTGCACGGCCCGGCGGCGCAGGTGCTCCCGGCCCTCGTGCGAGCCGCCTGGGGCGACGCCCCGGCCTGACCGGGGACCGTCCGCGCCCTTCGTGTGCCGGAACCGCGTCCACGCCCGGGAAGCCCGCCGGGCGCCGATCACCGG
>NZ_JBSSLX010000222.1:0-9267 GCF_053890995.1 Micromonospora sp. I033
TACGCCGAGCCGAGCAGCGCGGCCAGCACCAGCGTCACCATCCCGGCCGCGCGTAGCGTCGAGGCCGGCATCAGGAGATCCGACCGTTCGTCGCCCCCGTGGTCGTCACCCGCACCGTCGCCCCCTTCGCCCGCCCTGCGGATCCGGCAAAACCGGCGGATCCGGCAGTCAGAGTAGGTCTGACTGTGTGGACAAAAAGGGCGAACGGGAAGAGCTTCCCTAATGGGGGACGTGCGGTCTCGGGTCAGACGGGCAGCGGGGCGGGCTCCGACTCCGGCAGCGAGCGCGACGGCGGAACGACGAACTTGTAGCCCACCTGGCGGACCGTGCCGATCATCGACTCGTACTCCGAGCCGAGCTTGGCGCGCAACCGCCGGACGTGCACGTCGACCGTGCGGGTGCCGCCGAAGTAGTCGTAGCCCCAGACCTCGCGGAGCAACTGGTCCCGGGTGAACACCCGGCCCGGGTGCTGGGCGAGGAACTTCAGCAGCTCGAACTCCTTGTAGGTGAGATCGAGCGGACGGCCCTTCAGCTTGGCCGCGTAGGTGTCCGGGTCGATGGTCAGCTCGCCGGCCCGGATCGAGCCGCCGGCGCCCGCCGTCGCGTTGCTCAGCCGCCCGACCGCCAGCCGCAGGCGGGCCTCCACCTCCGCCGGCCCGGCTCCGGCCAGGATGACGTCGTCCACACCCCAGTCGGCGTTCAGCGCGATCAGCCCGGCCTCGGTGACGACCGCGACCAGCGGGACGCCCAGGCCGGTGGCGTGCAGCATCCGGCAGGTCGCGCGGGCCTCGCTCAGCTCCGCGCGGGCGTCCACCAGGACGGCGTCCGGGGTCGGGCCCGAGACGAGCGTGCGCACGTCGCGTGGCGCGGTGCGGACCGAGTGCGGCAGCAGGTCGAGCGCCGGCAGCACCGCCGATGGTTCACCTGCGCGCGCGGTCACCAGCAGCAGGAGCTCCACACGATCACCTCCGTCCCGGCGGCCTTCCGGCCGCGCGCGACCAGCGGCACTCCGGAGGGGGTGGCGCTGAGAAATTTGCGTGGGTCCCGGCGTCGCTGACGGGCGGGTAACGGCTTGAGCGTAACCGATCGCCCGCCCGTCACCTCGGTGCCCTTTCCTGTTTGTCCCATCTGCCCGTGATCGCGGCTCAGGTTTTAACGTTGCCGAAACCGTGACTCCGCCGGGCCGGGCCGGTCTGGCACGATCGGGTCGTGTTTCCCTCCACCTCGCCCGACACCGGCCGTGACCCGTGGTCCGACAACGCGGCTCCCGGGCCCGCCGGCCCCGCCCGTGGCTACCCGCCGGCCCCGCGGACCGGTCCGGCCGACGACGACGGGGGCGGGCGGGAGCGCAAGGGTCCCCGCCGGCTCCGCAAGGGCGGGCCGGGCCGGCGCCCGGACGACGAGCCCGACGAGGCGCCCGAGGAGGAGGTGCCGCCGGTCCCGGTGCACCGACCGCTCGCGCTGACCGTCGCGGGCTTCGCCGCGCTGCTCGGTGTGGGTCTGGTGCTCGGCGCGCAGACCGCCGGCCCGGGGCACCGGCTGCCCTTCGCGTTCATCATCTTCGGCGTCCAGATGCTCTTCGTGCTGGCCTGGACGATGGCCATGCGCCCGCCCGCGCTGCTGGTCGTCGCGCTGGTCAGCGCCGGTGCGGCCGGGATCGCCGACGCCGCGGCCGTGCGGTCGGAGATCGCCGGCCTGGCACCCCTCGGCTACGCCGCCGCCGCCGGTTTCGTGCTCGGCGTGCTCGGCCAGCTCGTCCGCCGGGTGGACCGGGTCCGGGTCACCGACTCGCTGGGCAGCACCCTGCTGATCGTGGTGGGGGTGGTCGCGTTCGCCACGCTGATCGTGCTCAGCCGGATCCCGAAGGGCACCCAGGCGATCACCGTCTGCCTCACCGCGACCGGGGTGGCCCTGCTGGTGGCCCGGCTGACCGACGCGGTGGCCCCCTGGCCCCGGCTCGCCCCGCAGGTGCCGCGGGGTGCCGCCGGCGTGGTCGCCGGCGCCATGCTCGGCACCCTGACCAGCGCCGTGCTCGGCAGTTACCTGGTCGGCTTCACCCCGACCAGCGCCGCGCTGGTCGGCCTGGTCACCGCGGGCACCGCCGTGCTGGCCGACCTCGCCGTCGGCTACGCCGAGGCGGGCCGGCTGATGGCCGGCGAGCCGCCGACCATGTGGGTCGCCCGGCACATGCAGGGCCCGCTGGGCGGCTTCGCGCTCGCCGCGCCGGCCGCGTACGCCATGTGCGTGCTCTTCCTCTGAGCGCACGGTTGGGGAAACGGCCCCTCGGGTAAGTACGGTTGCGCCGCGAGACGCGGTGAACGGCGACGGCAGGAGGCGGCGTGGCAGAGGCGTACCCGGCGAACGAGGGCCGACCGCGGCGGCGTGGCCGGAAGGTGCTGGTCGGTTTCGTCGTCCTGCTGCTCGTCCTGGCCGGGCTCCTGGTGGCCGCCGACCGGGTGGCCGCCGGCGTGGCCGAGCGGGCCATCGCCGACCAGGTGAAGCAGGAGGTCGCCAAGCAGGACGCGCAGTCCGCGGCGCCCCAGGTCGAGGTGGGCGGCTTCCCGTTCCTCACCCAGGTGCTCGCCGGGAAGTACGAGCGCATCTCGATCGTGCTGACCGACGTGCGGGGCAACGTGCAGGGTGACGCCGTCAGCGTGCCCCGGCTCGACGTGGACGCCCGCGACGTCAAGGCGTCGCTCGACACCCTCCGCTCCGGACGGGGCGACGTGGTGGCCGAGAGCGTCGACGGCCGCGGCACGGTGACCTACGACAGCCTGGCGAAGCTGCTCGACCGGCCCGGGCTCACCCTGGGCGAGCGGAACGGCAAGCTCGCGGTCACCGCGCCGGTGGACATCCTCGGCGCCAAGCTCACCGTCAACGGCACCGCCGACGTGACGGTCGCCAACGGCAAGGTGGCGCTGCGCTTCAACGACCTGACCGCCGAGGGCCTGCCCAACCTGCCGCTCGCGAAGACGCTGCTGGCCAACTACGCCCGGGGCATCTCGATCGACGTGCCCCTGCCGGAGCTGCCGTTCCAGCTCAACGTGCGCAAGGTCGAGCCGAGGCCGGAGGGTCTGGTCGTCACCGCCGACGCGCGGAACGTCCCCATCAACTCCGCCGGCTGAGAGCCGCCCGCCGCCCGGCGGCGTCCCGGATGCTGGTCGGCCCGGTGGCGGCGGCCGGGCCGGCTGGTAGTCTCCCTTCCCATGGGGACGCTCCTCACCAAACGGCGCGCGGTCGACCTGTGCCGCGTGGCCACCTGCCTGTGTCGCCCCGTCATCTGACGGCGGGGCTGTCCTCGGCCGCTTAGCGGCCACCGGCACGCAGGGTCCGCGTACCCTCCGGTTTTCCCCCTGATCGCCCGGCAGCGGCGCCGTCGCACGTACCCGTGATCCGTTCCTAGCTCTGGGTCCCGCGCGTGGTGCGACAATCACCAGCTTCGATCTCCGCGCGCAGGCTCACCATCCATCCTCACAGGGAGTGATCTGATGAGTCGCGACACCGCACTCGTCTCGGCCGAGTGGGCCGAGAAGAACATCGACGCCCCGGGCGTCGTCTTCGTCGAGGTCGACGAGGACACCTCGGCCTACGACACCGGCCACATCGCGGGCGCCGTCAAGCTCGACTGGCGTACCGACCTGCAGGACCCGGTGCGCCGGGACTTCGTCAACCAGGAGCAGTTCTCGGCGCTGCTCTCCGCGCGCGGCATCGGCAACGACGACACCGTCATCCTCTACGGCGGCAACAACAACTGGTTCGCCGCGTACGCGTACTGGTACTTCAAGCTCTACGGCCACCGCGACGTCAAGCTGCTCGACGGCGGCCGCAAGAAGTGGGAACTCGACGCCCGCCCGCTGGTGACCGAGACGGTGGACCGCCCGGCCACGCAGTACGTCGCGCAGGCGCCGGACACCTCGATCCGCGCCTTCCGCGACGAGGTGGTCGCCGCCATCGGCACCAAGAACCTGGTCGACGTGCGCAGCCCCGACGAGTACGCCGGCCGGCTGCTCGCCCCGGCCCACCTCCCGCAGGAGCAGGCGCAGCGGGCCGGCCACGTGCCGACCGCGATCAGCGTCCCGTGGTCCAAGGCGGCCAACGAGGACGGCACGTTCAAGTCCGACGACGAGCTGCGCAAGATCTACGCCGACGCCGGGCTGGACGACAGCAGGGAGACCATCGCCTACTGCCGGATCGGCGAGCGCTCCTCGCACACCTGGTTCGTGCTCCAGGAGCTGCTCGGCCACCGCAACGTGAAGAACTACGACGGTTCCTGGACCGAGTACGGCTCGCTGGTCGGCGTGCCGGTCGCGCTCGGCGACGAGCCCGGGGAGGCCTGAGCCATGACCGCTCCCACCGCCGCGGGCTGCGCCGCCCCGGACCAGGCCGCCCCCCTCCCGGCCAGCCTGGACCTGGAGAAGGAAACCGTCATCACCGGCCTGGTCAAGGCCGAGTCCGGCGAGGCCGTGCCGGGCGCGTACGTCCGGCTGCTCGACTCGACGGGCGAGTTCACCGCCGAGGTGGTGACCTCCCCGACCGGCCAGTTCCGGTTCTTCGCCGCGCCGGGCGACTGGACCCTGCGGGCGCTCTCCCGGCACGGCAACGGCGACACCGCCGTCAGCGCCGCCCGCGGGATCAACGAGGTGACCGTCACGGTCGCCGCCTGACCCACGCTCTGATCGTGGCCCGCCGCCCGCCGGGGCGGCGGGCCGCGCGCCGTTCCGGAGCCGGGCCCGAGGCGCGGCCGGGCCGGTCGCCGGCGCGTGACACGATGGCCCGGTGAGTGGTGCCGTCCAGGCGGGATACGCCCCGCCGACCCGTCCCGACCAGCCGGCTTCCGGCCGGCGCCGGCTGCGCTGGCTGGTGGCCGCCACGGTGGCGTGGGCGGTGCTGCTGGCCGGCCTGACCTGGTGGTCGGTGCGGCACGACCCGCCGACCGTGAAGGAACAGCGCACCCTGGGCCAGGCGGTGCCGGTGGTGGCCCGGGCGGCGGGCCACCTGGTGGCCGCCCTCGGCGACGCCGCCTGGGAGTTCACGCCGCCCGTCGTCGAGCGGGGCTGCCGCGTCACCCCGCTGGGCGACGGTGGGTCGCTCACCCGGGGGGTGGACGTGCTGGTGCCGACCGGTGGGGAGCGCGAGGTGCTGGAGCGCGTGGCGCGGCGGCTCCCCGCCGACTGGCGCGCCGGGGTGGCCGTGGCGGGCGGCAGCCCCCGGCTGCGCGCCGACGCGGGCGAGTTCGTCGCGATCGAGGGCCGGGTGGTCGCCGACGGCCGGGTCCGCTTCTCGGCGGACACCGGCTGCCGCCCGCTCGACGACACCGCCGTCGACGCCGACCTGCTCCCGGGGTACCCCCTGGGGTCGGAACTCGACGGGGCGCTGCGGGCCCTGGGCCGGCCGGCCCCACCGGATCCCGAGCATGTCGTCGCCCCGTGCCCGGCGGGCGGGGTCGCCCGGACGGTCCGCGTCACCGCCGGCGCGGAGCCGGTCTCGCTGGCCGCGCTGAAGCCGCTCGGCGCCGCCGTGGTCGACCGCCCCGAGGAGTACGCCTACCGCAGCGGATCCGTCGTCGTGCTCGCCGACGCCACCGGCGACCAGCTCCGGTTGGCCGCCTCCACCGGCTGCGCCGGCTGACGTCCGGGCGGCCGGCCGGGCATCCGCCGCGTCGTCCGCCGGCTCCCGACGGTCAGTGGTCGGGCTGGTGGTCGTGCGGCGTGCGGCTGCGGCCGAGGGCGTCCACCCGGCCCCACCGGCCGGGGATGTCCAGCAGCTCGACCCGGCCCATCCCACCCGGAACGGCGGGATCGATGATCAGGTGGTCGCCCTGCGGTTCCAGGCCGAGCATCACCCGGAGCAGCAGCAGCGGGGTGCCGGCCGACCAGGCCTGCGGGCTGCACGCGGTGGGGTACTGGACCGGATAGTCGGTGAGGCCGCGCTCGTAGCCGGCGAACGCCTCGGGGAGCCGCCCGTCGAAGTAGCGGGAGGCGCTGAGCATCGCCTCGCAGATCCGGCCCGCCTCCTCGCGGAAGCCGTACTTCCACAGACCCCAGGTGATGATCGAGTTGTCGAACGGCCAGACCGTGCCGACGTGGTAGCCGATCGGGTTGTAGCGGCCCTGGTCGTCGGCGAGGGTCCGCACGCCCCAGCCGGAGAAGAGCTTCGGCCCGAGCAGGTGCCCCGCCACGGTCGCCGCCCGCGACTCGTCGACGATGCCGCTCCAGAGCAGGTGGCCGATGTTGGAGGAGAGCGCGTCCACGGGCCGCCCGTCGGGGTCGAGGGCGAGCGCGTAGTACTCCCGCTCCGAGATCCAGAAGTCCCGGTTGAACCGCTCCTTCAACGCGGCCGCCTCGCGCTCCAGCCGGTCGGCGTACGCCGGGTCGTTCCAGAAGGTCCGCGCCAGCCGGGCGCCCCGCAGCTTGGCGTCGTAGGCGTAGCCCTGGAGTTCGCAGGTGGCCCGCGGAAACTCCGGCAGCCGCCCGTCGGAGTAGGAGATCGAGTCCCAGGAGTCCTTCCAGCACTGGTTCTGCAGGCCGGTCTCCGGGTTGCGCGTCATGTACCAGACGTAGCCGGTGCCGAGCAGGTCCCCGTACGTGTCGAGCCAGGCCAGCGCCGCCCGAGTGGGGTGCTCCAGCTGCTTGACCAGCGTCGCGTCCCCGGTCCACCGCTCGTACTCGTCGAGCAGGATCACGAAGAGCGCCGTGGTGTCGGCCGAGCCGTAGTACGGCGAGTGCGGCTGCTCCTCGAAGCCGGCGGTCTCGCCGTAGCGCAGCTCGTGCAGGATCTTGCCGGGCTCCTCGTCCCGGAAGTCGTCCAACCGGCTGCCCTGCAGAGCGGCCAGCATGGCGATGGTGGGCGGGACCAGTTCCGGCAGGAACGGCAGCACCTGGAGCGAGGTGAAGATGCTGTCCCGCCCGAACAGGGTCATGAACCAGGGCAGGCCGGCGGCGAGCAGCCGCACGCCCAGCGCGATCGACTCGTACCGCAGGGCGGCCAGGTCGTTGAGGCTGCGCCGGTACGCCCCGGCCAGCGGCTGGCAGTCGCAGCCCAGCTTCGGGGCCCGCGCGATCAGCTCGTTCTGCTCGGCGTGGATGTCCGCCACCGAGCGCTGCCCGCCGAGCGGCAGGCTGGCCCGGAAGTCCTCCCCCCGGGCTCCGAAGATCATCGTGGCCACGTGCAGCCGGGTGGTCCACTCGCCGTGCGGCGCGACCCGGATCCGGAAGGTCATCCCCTCCCGGTCGACGTCGGCGGAGGCGGTGCTGCCCACCACCGCCTCCCGGTGGAACCCCTCCCGCCGGTAGGTGAGCCGCAGTTGGTTCTCGCTCACCGTGGGTGTGGTGCGCCCCTTCTTCTGCCGCTGGTGCTTGATCTCGAACAGGTCGGCGAAGTCGGAGCCGATGTCGAGCCGGAGGCTGAACTCCACCTCCTGGCCGGAGTGGTTGAGCAGCGTGAGCTCCTCGTCGAAGCTGCCGCCGATCGACCGGCTGCGGATCACCGAGACCTTGGCGTCCAGGTAGTGCGTCGGCTCGCCGGGGACCAGGAAGAACCGGGTCCGGTACGACAGCGAGTCGTCGATGGAGAGCGCGTGCAGCCGCTGCCCGTTGAGGGTGAGCAGCCAGGTGGAGATGAACCGGGTGTCGAAGGAGAAGAGTCCGGTGGGGAAGTCGAACGACGGCTCGATGTCGCCGCGCCGGTCGCTGACCAGGAAGGTGTTGCCGTCCAGGATGCTGACGCGTTCCTTCATCCCGACCGCCGGACGTGTTCGCGAGCGGTCTCCCGGGGGTCCCGGACGCCCGGCGGATCGGGGAAGAACCGGCGGAACACCAGGAACAGCACCACGTTGCCGCTGAACGTGGCCTCGTTGCGCAGCACCACCGCCATGCCGGCCTCCCGGCCGGTGACCAGCCTCTCGAAGAGGTCGGCGCTGACCGTGAAGACGGCGTCGGCCGGCAGTTGCTCCCGGCTCACCCGGACGACGCCGGGCGCCATCTCCAGGTACCAGTGCTCGGTGCGGTTGCCCGTGGTCAGGTCCAGCTGGAGGCGGCCACGGATCGGACCACGCAGCACCGCCGGGGCCCGCGCCGGCAGGGATGCGAAGAACCGCTCGGTCGCCTCACCCACAGTCGAATCGTAGGCAGCGGTCGGACATGTCGGGCGAGGATCGGCAGTCCACGCAGAACGGACACTGACCGCGGGGGTCAGTAGACCAGGGCCTGGGCCCCCTCGGCCATGACCTCCTCGACGAAGACCGCCGCCCCGGCGATCCGTACGCCGGGGATGACGTCGTCCTGGCCGATGTCGCGGCGGGCCGCGCACTGGGTGCAGGCCGTCACCTTGCCGGTGGTCAGGATGACGTGCAGCAGTTCGGCCAGCGGCGCGGAGTGCGGCAGTTCGAAGTCCTGCGCGCGCCCGGGCAGCGCGAACCAGGTCGACTCCCCGGCGAGCCAGAGCGACACGTCGACTCCGGCGGCGGCCGCGGTGGCGGCGACGGTGAAGGCCTGTGCGCAGCGCTCCGGGGCGTCCGCGCCGGCGGTGGCCTTGACGACGAGAGTGCGGGCCATGACGCCCAGCATAGGATGGCCGGGATGGTTACCGAGATCGGGTTCGTCAGCCTGCTGGTCGCCGGCCTGGGCGGGCTCGCCGGTGGCCTCGTCTACCTCGCTGTTCGCATCTCGAGAGGAAAATGGTGAGCGAGAACCCGCTCCAGCCCCCGTGGCTGAACGCGCCGCCGGTCGACCCGTACCCGTACGAGGAGAGCCACGACCTGCGCGTCGGCCCGAAGCTGCACCGGAGCCTGGACGGCCTGCTGCCGTACATCGGGGTGTGGCGTGGGCGCGGTCGCGGCGGGTTCCCCACCATCGAGGACTTCGACTTCGCCCAGGAGATCCGGATCAGCCACGACGGCCGGCCCTTCCTGTTCTACGAGTCTCGCGCCTGGATCCTCGACGAGCAGAGCCGCCCGGTCCGCCCGGCCGGCCGTGAGGTGGGCTGGTGGCGTCCGGTGCTGGACGGCGACCGGGTCACCGACGAGCTGGAAGCGCTGATGACCACGCCCACCGGCGTGATGGAGCTGCACATCGGCAAGCGCAAGGGCACCCAGATCGAGTTCGCCACCGACGCGGTGGTCCGCACCGCCACGGCGAAGGAGGTCACGGCCGGCGCCCGCCTCTTCGGCATCGTCGAGGGCGCCCTCCTCTACGCCCAGGAAATGGCCGCCCTGGGCCACCCCCTGAGCCCCCACCTGTCAGCCCGCCTGACCCGAGTAGCCGGCTGACC
>NZ_JBSSLX010000223.1:0-9156 GCF_053890995.1 Micromonospora sp. I033
CCGCCGACGCGGACGACCGGGCCGGCGCGGTCGCCGCGCTGCGCCGCGCCGCCGAACTCAGCGACGATCCCGCCCGGGCCGCCGAACGGCTGGTCGCCGCCGCCCGGTGCGCCTGGACGGCCGGCCACCCCGACGAGGCCCGGCGCCTGCTGCACGCGCTGCCCTCCGGCGACCCGGCCACGGCCGGCCGGGCCGACCTGTTGCGCGGCGAGATGCAACTGCGCTGCGATGCGCCGTCCACCGCGGTCGTCACCCTGCTCGCCGCCGCCGAGGCGGTCGCACCGGCCGACCGCGCGGCCGCTGTGCTGGGCCTGGCCCGCGCCGGCGAGGCCATCTGCCTCACCGGCGACCACTACCGGTACGCCGAGGTGGCGCGGCGGGCGGGGGCGCTGCGCCGGCCCGGGGACCCGCCGGACCTGGCGCTGCTGACCACGTTCACGGCCGGCGTCGCGGCGACCCTGCGGGGTGACCACGAGCAGGGCGGGCCGGCGCTGCGCCGGGTCGTCGTCCTCGGCGGCCGGCTGGCCGGACCGGCGCTCACCCCGGCCGGGCTGGTCTGCGCCGCCGTCGCCGGACTGCTGGTGGCCGTGGACGGCGCGGCGCACCGGCTCGCCGACCGCGCCGTCGAGCTGGCCCGGGCCCGGGGCGAGCTGTCCGTGCTGTCCCGCGCGCTGGAGCTGCGGGCGGTCGCCGAGTACTGGCTGGGCCGGCACGCCACGGCGGCGGAGACCGCCCGCGAGGGGCTGCGGGTGGCCCGCGCCACCGGGCAGTCGACCTGCGCGCGGGTCCACCTCGGCATCCTCGCCGTGCTGGCCGCGGTGCGGGCCGACCGGGCCACCAGCCTCGCCCGGATCGCCGAGATCGGCGACGGCGCCACCCCGGGCAGCCGCCCCTACGCGTACGCGCAGTGGGCGCTCGGCGTGCTCGACCTGGTCGACGGCCGGCACGCCGACGCGGCCACCCGGCTGGCGTCGCTGGCCCGCAGCGGCACCGGCCGCGGTCAGGTCCTCGTGCAGGTGATGGCCACGCCGTACCTGGTGGAGGCCGCCGCCCACGACGGCGGGCGGCCCACCGCCGCGCTCGCCGTCTTCGACCGCTGGGCCAGCAGCACGGCGAGCCCGTCGCGCCGGGCGCTCTCCGCCCGCTGCCACGCCCTGCTCGCGCCACGGGGCAGTACCGAGGCCGAGCGGGAGTTCCGCACGGCGCTGCGGCTGCACCCCACCGACACCGACCGGTTCGAGCGCGCCCGCACCGAGTTGCTGTTCGGCCGGGAGCTGCGCCGGGCCCGCCGGCCGCGGGACGCCCGCGCGCACCTGCACCGGGCGCGGGAGACGTTCACCCTGCTCGGCGCGACCGTCTGGGCCGACCAGGCCGGCGCGGAGCTGCGCGCGGCGGGGGAGTCGGTCGGGTCGCCGCAACGGCCGGCGGCGCAGCTGCTGACCGGCCAGCAACTGCACATCGCCCAGCTGGTCGCCGAGGGCGCCACCAACCGGGAGATCGCCACCCGGATGTCGCTCTCCACCCGGACCATCGACCACCACCTGCGGAACATCTTCCACCGGCTCGGCGTCCGCTCCCGCACCGAACTCGCCCGCCTCTTCGTGTGAGGAGGCGGGCGGGGGGAGCGGACCTACCGGCCTGCGCGGCCTCGCCGACGCGCGCACCCGCTGACCGCGCACCGACCACGACCGTCCACCACGACGTAGGCTGCTGGTCGAGCCCAGATCGTCCAGGGGGTCCGCGATGAGCGCACGCGACGGCACGGTCGACGGCCGGCCCTACGACATCGACTACGACGAGGTCTACCGCGACACCGCCCACTCGGGCGGGCCGCCCTGGGACATCGGCGGTCCGCAGCCGGCCCTCGCGGCGGTGCTCGACGGCGGGGTGCGGGGCCCGAAGGTGCTCGACATCGGCTGCGGCGCCGGTGATCTCGCGGTCGCCCTCGCCCGCCGCGGCTACCAGGTGACGGCGGTGGACATCTCGCGCGTGGCGATCGACCAGGCCCGGGCCAAGGTCGCCGGCGAGGGCCTGACGGTGCACTTCGAGGTCCAGGACGCCACGCGGCTGTCGTTGCCGTCGGCGCCGTTCGACTCGGTGTTCGACTCCGGTCTGCTGCACAGCCTCGTCCGGCGCGGCGGCGGCGCGGCGGACGAATACCTCGCCGCACTGCCGGGCCTCGCCGCGCCGGGCGCGACCGTCTTCGTGCTGGCGGTGTCGCTGGCCGACGGCCACGGCTGGGGCGTGACCGAGGAACTGCTGCGGGCGGGCTTCGCCGAGCCGGACTGGGTCGGCACGGAGGTCGAGGAGATCGACGTGGCCGCGGAGACCGCCGGCGAGCAGCTCTCGCTGCCCGGCTTCCTGCTCCGCACCGTCCGCGCGCCCGACGCCTAGCCCCGCCGCGCCCGTCCCCGGTGGACGGAGGTGTGCGGACATGTGGTCGAGCGGTCCGGCGCGGGCACCCGGTCCCGACCAGGACGGGAGGGGGCCGGTCAGCTGCTCTCCACCACGCGGTTCTCCCACGCCCACGCGGCGACCTCGACCCGGTTGCGCAGCCCCAGCTTGGTCTGGATGCCGGAGAGGTGGCTCTTGACCGTGCTCAACGAGATGAACAGCTCGGCGGCGATCTCCTGGTTGGTCCGGCCCCGCGCGATCGCCCGGACCACCTCGATCTCCCGCTCGGAGAGGTTCGGGGTGGGCCTGCCGCGGGCCGGCCTGCCGGCCGTGGTGACGTGCTTGAGCAGCCGCAGGGTCACCGACGGCGAGACCAGCGCGTCGCCGTTGTGCGCGGCGCGGACCGCCTCCACCAGCAGCGCCGGCCCGGCGTCCTTGAGGATGAAGCCGACCGCGCCGTTGCGCAGCGCACCGTAGACGTACTCGTCGAGGTCGAAGGTGGTGACCACGATGACCCGCATCGGGTTGGCCACCCCGGGGCCGGCCAGCGCCCGGGTCACCTCGATGCCGTCCAGCCGGGGCATCCGGATGTCGACCAGGCAGACGTCCGGGCGCAGCCGGCGGGCCTGGGCGATGGCGTCGACCCCGTCGGACGCCTCGGCCACCACGCTGATGTCCGGCTGGTCCTCCAGGATCAGCCGCAGGCCGCCACGGATCATCGCCTGGTCGTCGGCGAGCAGCACCCGGATCGTCATCGTGCCGTCCTGGAGGGGAGGGGGAGGGTGGCCAGCACGGACCATCCGCCGCCGGCGCGGGGACCGGTCCGGAGCGTGCCGCCGAGGGTCTGGACACGCTCGCGCATACCGACCAGACCGTACCCGCTGCGGTGGCCCTGCCGGGCGGGCGCCGGCGGCGCGTCGTCCACCACCTCCACCGCGATGCCGTGCGCGTCCTGGCCGACGGTGACGGTGACCGACCGGGCGTGCGGGGCGTGCCGGGACACGTTGGTCAGGGACTCCTGGACGATCCGGTAGACCGTGGTGGTCACCTCCGGCGGCCACTCCGCGGCCGGCTCGGGCATCCGCAGCCGCACCGGCGGGCCGTGCCGGTTGAACCGCTCGACCAGGGCGCTGAGCTGCTCCGGGCCGGGCGAGGCGGGCGCCGCGTCCTCGGTGTCGCGCAGCAGCCCGACCACCCGGCGCATGGCCGCGAGGGCGTTCGAGCCGGCCAGCTCGATCCCGGCCAGGGTGGCCGGCAGCTTCTCCGGGTGCTTGCCGGCCACCAGCTGGGCGGCCTGGGCCTGCACCACGATGCCGGTGATGTGGTGGGTGACCACGTCGTGCAGCTCGCGGGCCAGCTCCAGCCGCTCGTCCTGGCGTACCTTCTCGGCGGTGGCCTGGTTGCGGGCGTCGACCAGCCGCAGCGAGAGCCCGACCCCGACGGCGACCAGCCAGGTCAGCCCGTCCAGGGCGGCCACCGAGGCGATGCCGGAGTTGGACGGGCGGGCGGCGAACTGGCTGCCCACCACGAGGGCGAGACCGGCGACGCCCACCGCGCCCGCCGGCACCGGCGGCAGGGTCCGCAGCGCCGCCCCGACCAGCACCGCCAGCGCGAGCGCCATGGCCGGGCCCGGCTCGGCCGGCAGGTGGGCCAGCCGGGCGACCAGCACGGTGCACGCCGCGGCGAGGAGCCCGGCGACGGCCGGCCAGCCGCGGTGCCACCGGCGCAGCAGCGCGAGCACGCCCACCACCACGGCGGCGAGCCCGCCGAACAGCCAGTACCGGGCGCCCCAGGTCTGCGCGATGGCGACGGCCTCGACCCCGAGCGCCAGCAGGAACGCGACGACGAACCCCAGGTCGGCGGCGGTGCCGGCGAGGCGGTCCCAGATCTTCACCCCGCCCACGGTACGGAAGCCCGGCCCGCCGACCGCGCCGGCCGGGCGGGTACGGCGGGTGCCGTCCACCCTGGCCGGTCGATCGGTGTTTGCGGGTCGGACGTGCTCGTCGCACGGCGCGGACGCGCGGGTCAGCGGACGGCGGCCACGGCGGCGTCGGCGCCACCCCGCCAGAGCACCCCGGCCTCGGCGAAGCCGGCCGCGCGCAGGGCGTCGAGGTGCCAGGTCGCCGGCGGGTTCCACTCGGGGCTGTGCCCGGTCGGGTAAATCTGCCGCCGCTTCTCCACCAGCGGTCCGAGCACCGGGTCGGCGGCGGCCTGCGCCCACCAGTCCGCCCAGGACAGCGCGGCGCCCGCGCGGTGGCGGGCGTGCCGGCCCGCCCGGGCCCGTTCGGTGAGCCGGGTGGTGAGCGTGGGCAGCGCGTCGTCGGGCATGTGGTCGGCGTTGACGAACACCCCGCCGGGCCGCAGCACGTCCCGGAGTTCGCGGTAGAGGGCGGCCAGGCGCGGCCCGTCCAGCCAGTGCAGGGCGGTGGCGGTGAGCACCGCGTCGTAGTCGCGGTGGGGGAGCGCCCCCGCCCAGTCGGTGTCGTTGAGGTCGGCGGTGACGACGGTGGCCCGGCCGGCCAGGGACGCCTCGGCGAGGGTGAGCAGGACCGGGTCCAGGTCGAGCACGGTGACCTCGGCGTCCGGCCTGCGGGCCAGGGCCCGCAGGCTGATCGAGCCGGTGCCGCCGGCGAGGTCGAGCAGGCGCGGGGGCCGGTCGCCGGCCACGGCCTCGGCGGCGTCGAGCAGCGCGGTGAAGCGGTGTTCCCGGTCCGGCAGGAATGCCTCCTGCTGCCGGTCCCAGCTCTCCTGCCATGCCCGCGCGTCCAGTCCGTAAGGAGTCATGGCGCTGACGATAGTTACCGCGCGGGCCGCCTGTCGAGGCTTGTTGCCAATCTTTTGCAATAACGCGGAGGCGCGTCGTAGCGGCGGCGCGTCCCCGCGGCGTCACCGGGCCGGGACGTCACAGGGGTCGCCGGTGACGGCGGGTTGACGCGACCTCCGGCAGGGTCGCAGCGCGACGACGTGGTGGTCCGGGTGGCGCCGGCCGCGACAGCTCCACCGTCACCCGCAGGCCGTCGAAGGGAACCTCATGATCAGGACGATGCTCCGGATGCGCGCGCGTCAGGGCTGCGAGCCCGCCGTGCGCTCCGCGTGGCGGACGGTCGCGGGGCGGATCGGCGGGCTGGCCGGCAACCTCCGGCACGAGCTGCTGCTGGACGCCCTGGACCCGCGCGGGTTCGTCGTCGTCACCGAGTGGGCCGACGAGGCGGCGCTGCGGGCGTACCGGGACGGGCCGGTGGCCGCGCGGCTGGCCGAGCTGGTCCGGCCGCTGACCGAGCCGGTCGCCCCGGCCGACTACCCGCTGCTGCGCGAGGACGGGGCGGGCGACTCGACGGTCTACGTGGACGTGGAGCTGACCGTGCCGGCGCCCCGGCTCGCCGAGTTCCACCGGGGTTACCCGGAGGTCCGGGCGCGGATGGCCGGGATACCGGGGTACCGGCGCGAGCAGTTGCTGCGCGAACCCGGGTCGGACGTGCACCACATCTTCGCCGAGTGGAACAGCGCGGCGGAGTTCCTCCGCTGGATCGCCGACCCGGCTCACGCCTCCGCGCAGGCCGGCCCGATCGCGCCGTTCCTTCTCGACATCCGGCGCCGCCTTTTCCACGTCGTACCCGACACGGGCGGCAGGCGACAACCCACCACGGGCAGGGAGGCCGACGTGCACAGAACAACGGACGTACTCGTCGTCGGGGCGGGGCCCACCGGGCTCACCGCCGCCGTCGAGCTGGCCCGGCGGGGCATCGAGTGCCGGGTGATCGACAAGCTGGCCACGCCGGCCGGGCAGGCCGACAAGGCGATCGGTGTGCACTGCCGCACCATGGAGATCTGGGAGGAACAGGGCGTCGTCCGGGAGGCCATGGACGCCGGCATCTGGCTCACCGGCAACATGGTCTTCGTCAACGGGGTGGAGACCCACCGGATGAGCTGGGAGCTGCCCGGCCTGCCGTACGCGCACCTGGGCCTGCCCCAGTACGAGACCGAGCGCATCCTCACCGCCCGGCTGGCCACCCTCGGGGTACGCCCGCGGCGCGGCGCCGAACTGGTCGGCTTCACCCAGGACGACGAGGGGGTGACGGCCACCGTCACCACGGCCGACGGCGGCACCGAGACGGTACGGGCGAAGTACCTGGTCGGCTGCGACGGCGCGCACAGCCGGGTCCGGGAACTGCTCGGCCTCACCTTCACCGGCGGGCTGGGCCGGTTCCCGCAGCTGTTCATGCTCGGCGACGTCGACGTGGACTGGGACATGCCCGACGGTCACCTGCTGCGGTTCCTGCACGAGACCGACGGCCGGATGGACGGCATGCTGGTCTGCGTCCCGCTGCGCGGCGAGCGCCGGTACCGGATCGCCACCCTGGCCCCGCCCCGCTTCTTCGCCCAGACCGGCGGGCAGGACGCCCCGCCCGGGTTCAGCGCGGAGCTGGGCGCGCCGACCCTGGCCGACGTCCAGGCCGCCCTCGACCGCCTCGCCCCGCCCGGCACGCGGGCCTCGAACCTGCGCTGGTCGTCGGTGTTCCGGATCAGCCACGGCATCGTCGACCGGTACCGCGACGGCCGGGTGTTCGTGGTCGGCGACGCGGCCCACCTGCACCCGCCGGCCGGCGGCCAGGGCATGAACACCGGGATCCAGGACGCCTGGAACCTGGCGTGGAAGCTGGCCCTGGCGGTCCGCGGGCTCGCCGCGCCCGGCCTGCTGGACAGCTACGAGACCGAGCGGCGGCCGGAGGGCGAGGAGATCGTCGGCCGTGCGGTGCGGATGGCGTTCACCGACGAGCTGGATCGCGAGGACCTGAAGCGGCAGTTCCTCCAGGAGATGTCCATGCTGCTCAGCTACGCGGGCAGCCCGCTGGTCGGCGAGTGCGTGTCCGATCCGGACGCGCTGCGCGAGGCCCCTCGCCCCGGCGACCGCGCGCCGGACGTCGAGGGCCTGCTCCGGCGCGGCGTCGGCCACCCGCTGCGGCTGCGCGACCTGACCCGCGGCACCCGGCACACGCTGCTGCTCTACGCCGACGCCACGGCCGACGAGGCGGCGCTGGACGCGATCGCCGAGCTCTGCGCCGACGTGCGGCGGCAGACGGCCGAGGAGGTCGACGCGTACCTGCTGCTCGGCCCGGACGCCGCCGAACCGCGCCTGCTCGCCCCGCCGGTGGTGCGCGACGCCGACGGCCGGTTCCGCGCCGCGTACGGGGTCACCGGCACCGGGCTCTACCTGATCCGCCCGGACGGGCACGTCGGGTTCCGCAGCCAGCCGGTCGACGCCGACGCGCTCCGCAAGCACCTGCACCTGGTGTTCGGGGGTGCCCGGTGACCCGGGTACGCACGGTGCTCGCCATGCGTACCCGGGAGGGCTGCGAGCAGCGCTTCGAGGCGGAGTGGCGCACGGCGGCCGAGGAGATCCGCACGCTGGACGGTTGCCTGCACCAGGACCTGGTCCGCGACGCCGACGACCCGCGCAGCTACCTGATCATCAGCGACTGGGCGGACCGCGAGCGGCTGGACGCCTTCGGCCGCAGCGAGCATCGGGACCGGCTGCTGCGCATCATCCGCGAGCTGCGCGAGTCCGCGCAGCGGCACACCTACCAGGTGCTGCACAGCGTGGGCAGCGCACCGGAGGAGGACCGATGACCGAGGACGCCGTGCCGGCGGGTGAGCTCTACACCGACGGGTTCGCCGCCGACCCCTACCCGACCTTCGCCCGGCTGCGCAACGACCGGCCGGTGTGCCCGGTCAGCTCCCCGCGCTTCGACTCCTGGCTGATCACCCGCTTCGACGACGCCCGGGCGGCGCTGACCGACCCGCGGCTGTCCAAGGACCTCTACGGCCCCGGCCAGCACTACCTGCGGATCTTCGGCCCGAACTCGGAGGGCCTGAACCGCAACATGCTCAACTCGGACCCGCCCGAGCACACCCGGCTGCGCCGGGTGGTGTCCCAGGCGTTCGCGCCCCGGCGGATCGAGGCGCTGCGGCCGCGGGTGGCGCAGGTCGTCGACCAGCTGATCGACAAGATGCTCCCGCAGGGCGAGGCCGAGCTGATGCACGACTTCGCCATCCCGCTGCCCATGACCGTCATCTGCGAGCTGCTCGGGGTGCCGCCGGCCGACCACGACCGGGTGCTCGACTGGACCCAGGTGATCCGCACCTCCGGCTCGACCCGCCGGCCGCCGCAGGAGGAGCGGGCGGCCGTGCAGGAGGCCCAGCTGCGGCTGCACCACTACTTCGCCGACCTGGTGCGGGCCAAGCGCGACGACAAGGCCGACGACATCATCGGGGCGCTCATCGACGCGGTCGACCGCGACGGCACGCTGTCCGAGGCGGAGCTGGTCACCACCACGTTCCTGCTGGTGTTCGCCGGGCACCAGACCACCGCCGACTTCCTCGGCAACGCGGTGCTGGCCCTGCTCACCCATCCCGAGCAGCTCGAACTGCTGCGCGCCACACCCCAGCTGCTGCCCGCGGCGATCGAGGAGCTGCTCCGGTTCGACGGCCCGCTGCCGGTGGCCAGCCCCCGGATCGCCACCGAGGACGTCGAGTACCAGGGGGTGTGCATCCCTCAGGGGTCGATCGTCGGGGTGGCGATCAACGCGGCGAACCACGACCCCGCCCACTTCACCGACCCGGACCGGCTGGACCTGCGCCGGGTCCGCGGCCCGCACCTGGGCTTCGGGCACGGCGTGCACTACTGCCTCGGCGTCTCGCTGGCCCGGATGGAGGCGCAGATCGCGCTCGCCGCGCTGCTGCGCCGGCTGCCCGGGCTGCGGC
>NZ_JBSSLX010000224.1:0-9049 GCF_053890995.1 Micromonospora sp. I033
TCGTCGGCCGGGCCGCCGGCGCCCGGGTGGTGGTGCTGCCCGAGCTGTTCCTGCCCGCGTACCACCCGCCGACCCTGGGCGCCGACCCGACCGGCACCGACGTGGCCGCCGACGCCGAGGGCCGGGTCGACGACCCGCGGCTGGACCCGCTGCGCGCGGCCGCCCGAGACGGCGGGGCCAGCGTGGTGATCGGTGCGGCCGTCCGCCACCCCGACCGGCGGCGCACCATCTCCTCGCTGGTGGTCGACCCCACCGGCGCGGTCACCGCCGGGTACGACAAGCAGCAGCTCTGGGGCGGCGAGCGCGAGCTGTTCGAGCCCGGCCGGCGGGGTGCCACGCTGCTGGTCGACGGCTGGCACCTCGGCCTCGGCATCTGCTACGACGGCTGCTTCCCGGAGCACGGCCGGGCGGCGGCCCACGACGGGGCGCACGGCTACCTCTGCCCGAGCGGCTACCTGGCCGGCTCCGAGCACCGCCGCGACCTCTACTACGCCGCGCGCGCCCTGGACAACACGATGTACGTGGTCTTCGCCAACGCCGTGGGCGGCGCGGACCCGTGGCGCTTCAACGGCGGGGCCGCGATCTACGAGCCGGAGGGCCGGCCGCTGGCCCGGGGCGCGGACACCGGCGAGGACGTGCTGGTGGCGACCCTCGACCCGGCCGCCCTCGCGGCCACCCGGGCGGCCCACACCATGCTCGCCGACCGCCTGCCCGACCAGGGCCTCGCCCGAACGACGCTCGTCGGCTGACGGACGGTGTGGTGCCCACGGGCCTGTCGGTGGCGCACCCCGGTCCCGTAGGGTTCGCGCGTGCCGTTGCTCCTGCTCGATCTGGACAACACCCTGCTCGACCGCGAGGGGCCGTTCCGGGCCTGGGGTGAACAGTTCCTGGGCAGCATCGGCGCGCCGCCCACCGACATCGACTGGTTGCTCTCGGTGGACGCCGACGGCCTCACCGACCGGTGGGACGTCGCGGACGCCATCCGGGACCGCTACGGGCTGCGCATGCCCTCCATCGACCTGGTCGAGGAGCTGCACGACGGCGTCGTGGCGTTCACCAGGCTGGACCCCCTGGTGGCCTGCGCGCTGCGGATCGCCGACGACGCCGGCTGGGTGCCGGTGGTGGTCACCAACGGCACCTCCCGCCAGCAGGACGCCAAGATCCGCCGGACCGGGCTGGACCGGTACGTCGCCGACTGGGTGATCTCCGAGGAGGCCGGCGTCAGCAAGCCCAACCCGCGGATCTTCGCGCTGGCCGCCCAGCGGGCCCGGATGCCGCTGCGGGGTGCCTGGGTGATCGGCGACAGCCCGGAGGCGGACATCGGCGGGGCGACCGCCGTCGGGCTGCCCAGCGTCTGGCTGCACCGCGGGCGCCGCTGGTCGGACGCCCGCTTCGCGCCCACCCGGACGGCGGACGGGCTGATCGCCGCGGTGGCGGCGGTGCTGGCCGGCTGAGGCGGTAATTCGGTTGACCCGCCCGGGGCCGCCCGTGACCATGGTGCGGCGCGAGGGCGCAGCCGGGCGGTGCCCGGTCGAGGAGAGGAGGTCGGTCATGGCCGTCTTTGCAGGGTCGTACCACCTGCCTCCACCAGCCTCGATCGAAGGACCGATCCACCCGTGCGCGATCACGACTTCCCGGCGCCGCAGCGCCGTGGCCGCGGCAAGAGCCGCTTCGACGACGACGAACCCCATTTCCTGAAGCGGGGCCGGCACGCCGAGCCGGCCCTCGCCGACCCCGACGCCGAGCCGGACGCGGAGGACGCCTGGTCCTCCTGGGACCAGGCCGTCCACGGGCCCGCACCCCACCCGGAGTGGCTGGTCACCGAGCTGGCCGCGAAGGACACCGAGCTGGGCGTGCTGAAGACCGGCAAGGAGGCGGACGTCCACCTGGTCCGCCGGGCCGTGCCGGACACCGACCGCGGCTGCCTGCTGGCCGCCAAGCGGTACCGGGACCCCCAGCACCGCCTCTTCCACCGCGACGCCGGCTACCTCGAAGGACGCCGGGTGCGCCGGTCCCGGGAGATGCGGGCGATGGCCGGCCGGACCTCGTTCGGCCGCCAGATGATCGCCGGGCAGTGGGCGGCGGCCGAGTTCGCCGCGCTCGCCCGGCTCTGGGAGATCGGCGCCGCCTCCGGGCGGATCGCCGTGCCCTACCCGGTGCAGCTGCTCGGCACCGAGCTGATGCTGGAGTTCGTCGGGGACGCCGAGGCGGGCGAGGCCGCGCCCCGGCTGGCCCAGCTCCGGCCCGAGGGCGCCGACCTGCGCGACCTGTGGGAGCAACTGGTCGAGGCCCTGGTGGTGCTGGCCCGTGCCGGGTACGCCCACGGCGACCTGTCCCCGTACAACCTGCTGGTGCACGCCGGGCGGCTGGTCATGATCGACCTGCCGCAGGTGGTCGACGTGGTGGCCAACCCGCAGGGGGCGGAGTTCCTGGCCCGGGACGTGCGGGTGGTCGGCACCTGGTTCGCCGCCCGCGGCCTGCCCGACACCGACCCGGAGGCGCTGACCGAGGTGCTGCTGCGGGAGGCGGGCCTCCGCTGACCACGCCGCGTCCCGGGCGGGAAACGGTCCCGCCCGGGACGCGGCGCGCGGCCGGCAGCCGGCCGGGTGTCACTGGAGGTAGCGCTCGACCTCGGTCACGGGGCGCTGGCCCTGGGCGTCCGGGTCGCCGTGCGCCTGGCGGGCGGCCCGGCGGCGGCGGAGCAGGTCCCAGCACTGGTCGAGGGACTCCTCCAATGCCCGCAGCCGCTCCCGGGCCTCGTCGTCGGTGCCGGCCTCGTGTTCCTGCGCGGCGGCGCGCAGCCGGTGCTCCTCGTCGACGAGTTCGGAGATCCGGCTCAGGATGGTCTTGTCGTCCATGCCCGAAGCTTGGCACAGGGGGCGGTCACGCGCCCGCGTTCTCCCCAGTCGGCCGGCGGGAGTTGATCGCCCGGGGCCGCCCGCCGGGCGGGGGGCGGCCCGGGCCGGTCGCGGCCGGTGGTCGACGGTCCGTGCGGACGGACCTGCGCCGGGAGCCGGCAGCACGTTCCATGGTGGACGGAGGCCCCACGCCGGAAGCCTTTCGGCGTGACGCAAATCCCACCGGCTCCATTGTCGACAGCGGGATTGTTCTGCAGTGAGATATTTTCCGGTCCGTCTTTTGATCCGTCGTTCAGGATGGCATGCTCGCGGGCAACGTCACGGGTCATGACGACCTCGCGACCCTGGGTACAACTGAGGGAGCCATTCACGTGGACGAGTCGCCGGCCAGGCCCCGGCCCACCGGGCGGCCCCGCCCCGTACCCCTGCGGCAGATCCTGCCCGGCATGCTCCGCGACCCGGCCCGCGCGCTCATCGACGTGGGCAACCGCACCGGGGGCGCGCTCGTCCGGCTGAACCTCGGCTCGTTCCGCCCGTACCTGGTCACCCACCCCCGGCACGTCCAGCACGTGCTGCGCGACCGCGCGGAGAACTACGAGCGGGCCGGCGACGGGCTGTTCTGGCGCCCGGTGAAGCGGCTGTTCGGCGAGGGCATCCTCGGCGAGGGGCAGATCTGGTCGGCCAGCCGCCGGATGCTCCAGCCGATGTTCACCGCCAAGCGGGTCGAGGCGCTCATCGACGGCATGGCCGACGCGATCCGCGACGCCGTCGACGAGCTGGACGAGCCGTTCCGGAGCGGACGCCCCGTCGACATCGGCGCCGAGCAGGCCCGGATCGTCAGCCGGGCGATCATGCGGGTGCTCTTCGCCGACAAGATCTCCGTTCCGGACGCGCTGCGGGTGATCGACGCGCAGGACGTCATCGCCTCCGCGGTGATCCCCCGGATCATCGTGCCGTTCGCCCCACTGTCCCTGCCGATGCCGGGGGACCGCCCGTTCCGCCGCGCGGTCCGCGTCGTCGACGAGGTGCTGGTGCCGATCGTCCGGGCGACCCGGGCCGTGGCCGACCAGGGCGACGACATCATCTCCACGCTCTGGCGCGCCCGCACCGACGACGGCCGGCAGCTCGACGAGCGGCAGGTCCGCAACGACACCGTGGCCATGTTCGCGGCCACCACCGAGACCACCATCAACGTGCTCACCTGGGCCTGGCCCCACCTGGAGCAGCGCCCCGACGTCGCCGACCGGCTCTACGCCGAGATCGACCGGGTGGTGGGCGGCGAACCGGTGCGCCGCGAGCACCTCGCCGACCTCACCTACACCCGCATGGTCCTGGACGAGCTGCTCCGGCTCTACCCGATCGGCTGGATCATCCCGCGCCGCGCGGTGGCCGCCGACGTCATCGACGGCGTGCCCATCGAGGCCGGAGCGACCATGGTGGCCAGCCCGCTGATCACCCAGCGGATGCGGCAGTTCTGGGACCGGCCGGAGGAGTTCGACCCGGAACGGTTCCGGCCCGAGCGGGTGCGCGCCCGGCACCGGTACGCCCACTTCCCGTTCGGTGGCGGCCCGCACCAGTGCCTCGGGATGTACCTGTTCTACCTGGAGGCGCAGCTCATCCTCGCCACGATGCTCAGCCGCTACCGCTTCCGGCTGCGGCGTCCCGGCGTACCCGGGTTGCGGCTGGCCGCGGCGCTGCGGCCCCGGGAGCGGGTCGAGCTGACCCTGCTCGCCGCCGACCGCCGGGCGGAGCCGGCATGACCGGCGGGGAGGTACCGGATCCGGTCGCCGCCGCGGCGGAGCAGGGGCGGATCTGCGCGCTCGCCGCCCGGGGCCAGCGTGACCTGCAACGGTGTGCCGCCCGGCACGCCGAGCTGTTTCCCGGCCGGCCCTTCGACGCGACGCTGTTCAGCAGCATCGCCCTCGCGATGTCGTTCAGCGCCCCCTGGTGCACCGCCGAGGAGCTGGCGGTGACCAACCGCGCCGTGCTCTGGGGCTTCGCGGTCGACTGGCAGGTGGACCACCTGGCGGCCTCCCGGTCGGAGGTCGACCGGATCGTCAAGACCTGCCTCGCCGTGGTCGACGGCGCCGCGCCCGACGACCCGCTGGGCCGGTTCCTCGCCGAGCTGCGCGACGACCTCGCCGCCAGCCCGGGCTACGCGGAGTTGCGCGGGCCGTGGCGGGACGCGATGGAACGCACCCTCGACGCGATGGCCCGCGAGTGGGACTGGAAGCAGGCCGACCGACCCACCCTCGCCGACTACCTGGCGAACGCCGACAACCTCGCCGCCACCGTGGTGAACGTGGCGCACTGGATCCACACCGGAGACGCCGGCACACACCGCGCGCTGCCCCGGCTGATCGCGGCGAGCGACGAGGTCCAGCGGGCCCTGCGGCTGGTCAACGACCTCGGCACCCACCAGCGCGACCGGGAGTGGGGCGACCTCAACGCGCTCATGCTGGTGGACGAACCGGCGGAGATCGAGCGACGCCTGACGGAACAGGCCGGCCACTGCCGGCGGCTGCTGGCCGACCTGGCCCCCGACTGCCCCCGGCAGGCCGACTTCCTCGCCCGGCAGCTCGGCTTCACCAGCGGGTTCTACCGGCTCACCGACTTCTGGGGCGTCCGGTGAGCCTCACCGCCGGTCGCGCGCCGCTCACCTGCCCCGACGACCGGCGCGCCGAGCAGGTCCGGGACCTGGTCGCGGCCATGGTGGCCAACCCCGCGGGGGAGACCTCCGCGTCGGTCTACGAGACCGGCCGGCTGGTCGGCCTGGCGCCCTGGCTGCCCGGCCACGACGTCCGCGTCTCCTGGCTGCTCGACCGGCAGCGCGCCGACGGCGGCTGGGGCGGCCCCGGCGGGTACGCCCTGGTGCCCACCCTGAGCGCCACCGAGGCGCTGCTGACCGTGCTGCGCCGGGGCGACCACGGCACCGCCGCGGCGCTGGCCGGCGCGGCGCACCGGGGCCTGGCCTTCCTGGCCGGCGCCCTCGACGCCGGCGCCCCGCCCGACCTGCCCGCCACCGACCTGATCGTGCCGGCGCTGCGGGAGGCCGTCGACCGGCACCTCGCGCAACCCCCGGCCGGGCTGGCCGAGTGGGCCGGGGTGCGGCTGCCGCTGCCCGCCGGTCTCGATCCGGGCCGGCTGGCCCGGGTACGCGGCCTGCTGGCCGCCGGCCGACCGGTGCCGGAGAAGCTGGCGCACGCCCTGGAGGTGGGCGGCGACCAGGCCCGCCGGGCGACCGGGGTACGGCCCGCCGAGGCGGGCGCGGTCGGTGCCTCGCCCGCCGCGACGGCCGCCTGGCTCGGCCGCCCCGATCCCGGACCCGCCCTGGACTACCTGCGCCGGGTCGGCGGGCGCGGGCCCGTCCCGTGCGCCAGCCCGATCACCGTCTTCGAGCGCGCCTGGGTGCTCGGCATCCTGGCCCGGGCCGGCGTGCCGCTGACCGTCCCCGGGTCGCTCGTGGCCGAGTTGCGGGCGGCCGTCGGCGTGGCCGGCGCGGCCACCGGTCCCGGACTGCCCGCCGACGCCGACACCACCTCGGTGACCCTCTACGCGCTCGCCCGGCTGGGCCGGCCGCTGGACCTGTCCCGGCTCGACCCGTACGACACCGGGCGGCACTTCTGCACCTGGCCGGGGGAGGACGGGGCGTCGGTGACCACCAACGCGCACGTGCTCGACGCCCTCGCGCAGCACCCCACCCACCCCGGCGTCGCGGCCACCGTGGACCGGGTCGCCCGCTGGCTGGTCGAGCGGCAGGAGCCGGACGGGCGGTGGAGCGACCGCTGGCACGCGTCGGCGTACTACGCGACGTACTGCGTGCTGCTCGCGCTCGCCGACCACGCCTCCGACGCGACGGCCCGGGCCGCGGTCGAGCGGGGGGTCGGCTGGCTGCTGGAGACCCAGCGCGCGGACGGCTCCTGGGGGCGGTGGGGCGGCACCGCCGAGGAGACCGCGTACGCGGTGCTCGCGCTGGCCGCCACCGGTCGGACGGGGGACGCCCGGGTCGCCGCGGCGCTCGGGCGGGGACGGCGCCGACTGTCCGAGTGGGACGGACGCGCCCGCGGGCCGGCGTTGTGGCACGACAAGGACCTTTACCGTCCGACATTGATCGTGCACGCGGCCGTGCTGGCCGCGTCCTGGTCAGACGGCATGTCGACCGGGGTCGGCAACACCATGATCAGGATCGCTTGAATGGAGTTCACGACGGCTGCTAGCGTGCGCCGGAGTCGATCGGATTTCGGACTGATCGAATACCGGGCCAGGACGGTGTGATGGGTTCCCGCAGTACGAATCTCCGTACGAAGATCATCGCCCTGCTGGCGTCCCTGATCGCGCTCTGGGCCTTCGCCGCGTGGGTGACCGTCCGGGACGGCTTCAACCTGCTCGGTGTGCAGGCGCTCAACACGCGGGTCTTCGAGCCGAGCGACCCGCTGCTGCTCCAGCTTCAGAACGAGCGGCGGCTGTCGCTGCTGTACCTGGGACAGTCCGACCCGGACCAGCTCCAGGAGCTGGTCGCGCAGCGGCAGCGCACCGACGACAGCGCCGCGACGCTGTGGCGCTCCGCGCAGGACTGGCGCACCGAGATCCCGGCCAGCAACGAGCTGGAGCAGCGGATCGCCGAGCTGAAGACCCAGGTCGAGCAGCTCGGCGAGGTACGCGCCGAGGTGGCCCGCAAGACCATCGACCGGACCGCGACGCTGGCCGCGTACAACGAGGCGGTCGACGCCATCTTCGGGGTCTTCGACGCGCTCGGCGGTCTGGACGACGACGAGATCGCCCGGGACACCGCCGCGCTGATCAACCTGAACCGGGCCCGGGAGCTGCTGTCCCAGCAGGACGCGCTGCTGACCGGCGCGGTGGCCGCCAACCGGATGACCGTGTCCGAGCAGACCGCCTTCGCCCGGCTGGTCGGCGCCCAGTGGTTCCTCGCCGACCGGACCGCCCGCGACCTCGCCCCGACCGACCGGGCGCGCTACCAGCAGATGACCGAAGGGGAGTCGTTCCGGCAGCTGCGCGCCCTCCAGGACCGGGTGCTCGCGGCCAAGGGCACCGAGGTCCGCCCGCCGGTGACCGCCACGGCCTGGCAGGCCGCCGCGAGCCGGTCGATGGAGGACCTGCGCGGCGTCATCATCGCCGGCGGCGAGGACATCGTGTCCCGGGCCACCCCGGTCGCCGTCGGCGTCATCGTCCGGCTGGTGCTCGCCGCCGGCCTCGGCCTGATCGCGGTCATCGCGTCCGTCATCGTGTCCATCACCACCGCCCGGGCGCTGGTCCGGCAGCTCGAACGGCTGCGCGAGGCGGCGTTCCGGCTGGCGAACGAGCGGCTGCCCAGCGTGGTGGAGCGGCTGGGCCACGGCGAGGAGGTCGATGTCGCCCGCGAGGCGCCGCCGCTGCAGACCGGTGACGACGAGATCGGGCAGGTCGGCAAGGCGTTCAACGCCGTGCAGGAGACCGCCATCCGGACCGCCGTCGAGCAGGCCGAGCTGCGCCGCAACGTCCGCGAGGTCTTCCTCAGCCTGGCCCGGCGCACCCAGGCGCTGGTGCACCGCCAGCTCACCCTGCTCGACGCGATGGAACGCCGGGAGCACGACGCCGAGGAGCTGGAGGATCTGTTCCGCGTCGACCACCTGGCCACCCGGATGCGGCGCAACGCGGAGAACCTGATCGTGCTCTCCGGCTCGACGCCGGGTCGGGCGTGGCGGCGCAACGTGCCGATGGTCGACGTGGTGCGCGGCGCCGTCGCCGAGGTCGAGGACTACACCCGGGTGACCGTGCGGCCGCTCGGCCCGGTGTCGCTGACCGGTCGGGCCGTCGGCGACGTCATCCACCTGCTGGCCGAGCTGATCGAGAACGGCCTCTCCTTCTCGCCGCCGCACACCACCGTCGAGGTACGCGGCCAGCTGGTGGCCAACGGCTTCGCCATCGAGATCGAGGACCGCGGCCTCGGCATGGGCGCGGAGGAGCTGGCCGCCGCGAACCGGCGCATCGTGGACCGGTCCGAGCTGAACCTGGCCAACGCCGCCCGGCTCGGCCTCTTCGTGGTCAGCCGGCTCACCGAGCGGCACGGGGTGAAGGTGCAGCTCAAGGAATCGGCGTACGGGGGCACGACGGCCGTGGTGCTGATCCCCGCCGAGCTGGTCACCCAGGACGGGCCGGACCCGAACACCTCCGGCGGCTTCCCGGTCGCT
>NZ_JBSSLX010000225.1:0-9034 GCF_053890995.1 Micromonospora sp. I033
CTCCCGGACCGGGGAGCGGCAGACACCGGGCCGGACCCGCACGACGGGGACGACGGCGAGGAAGTGCAGCCATGATCAGTGTTTTCGACCTCTTCAGCGTCGGTATCGGGCCGTCCAGCTCGCACACCGTGGGGCCGATGCGGGCCGCCCGGACGTTCGTGGCCGGGCTCAAGGCCGACGGTCAGCTCGCCGACGTCGCGCGGGTGCAGGCCGAGCTGTTCGGCTCGCTGGGCGCCACCGGCCACGGGCACGGCAGCGACCGCGCGGTGCTGCTCGGCCTGGAGGGCGAGGCCCCGGAGACGGTCGACACCGACTCGGTCGGGCCGCGGGTGGAGTGGATCCGGGCGCAGCGGCGGCTCAGCCTGCTCGGCACCCAGGAGATCGACTTCGACCCGGACCGGGACCTGGTGCTGCACCGCCGCCGCTCCCTGCCGTACCACCCGAACGGGATGACCTTCGCGGCCTTCGACGCGGCCGGCGAGCAGGTCCGGGTGCGGACCTACTACTCCGTGGGTGGCGGGTTCGTGGTCGACGAGGCGGCCGCCGGGGCGGACCGGATCAAGCCGGACACCACCCGGGTCCGCCACCCCTTCCTCACCGGCGCCGAGCTGCTGGCGGTGACCACCGAAACCGGGCTGTCGATTAGCGAGGTGATGCTCGCCAACGAGCTGTCCTGGCGCAGCGAGGCGGACGTGCGGGCCGGGCTGCTGGAGATCTGGCGGGTGATGCGGGAGTGCGTCGAGAACGGCTGCGCCCGCGACGGTGTGCTGCCGGGCGGGCTGAAGGTGCGCCGCCGGGCGGCCGAGCTGCGCCGCAGCCTGGAGGCGGATGCCGACGCCACCGACCCGCTGCACGCCATGGACTGGGTCACCCTGTTCGCGCTCGCGGTCAACGAGGAGAACGCGGCCGGCGGGCGGGTGGTCACCGCGCCGACCAACGGCGCCGCCGGGATCATCCCGGCCGTGCTGCACTACTACACCCGGTTCGTGCCGGGCGCCTCCGAGGAGGGCGTGATCCGGTTCCTCCTGGCGGCGGGCGCGATCGGGGTGCTGTTCAAGGAGAACGCCTCGATCTCCGGGGCCGAGGTCGGCTGCCAGGGCGAGGTCGGCTCGGCCTGCTCGATGGCGGCGGCCGGGCTGGCCGAGGCGCTGGGCGGCACGCCCGAGCAGGTGGAGAACGCGGCCGAGATCGGCATGGAGCACAACCTCGGCCTCACCTGCGACCCGGTCGGCGGCCTGGTGCAGATCCCGTGCATCGAGCGCAACGCGGTGGCCAGCATCAAGGCGATCACCGCGGCCCGGCTGGCGCTGCGCGGCGACGGGGTGCACGCCGTGTCGCTCGACAAGGTCATCAAGACCATGCGGGAGACCGGCGCCGACATGAAGATCAAGTACAAGGAGACCGCGCGGGGCGGCCTCGCCGTCAACGTGATCGAGTGCTGAACCCGAAGGGGTGAGGCGGCGCGTCCGCACGCCGGGCCGGGGCGCTCCGGGCGAGGATGGGACGGTGACGTCCGGCGTCGCCGCGCTCTGGTCCGCCCGCACCTCGCTGCGCATCCTGGTCCGGCGCGATCTCGCGGTGAAGTACCAGCAGTCGGTGCTGGGCTACCTCTGGTCGCTCATCGAGCCGCTCGGCATGGGCCTGATCTACTGGTTCGTCTTCGGCGTGCTCTACTCCGGCGCCACCAAACGGCACCTGGGCGACGCGGCCGGGTCGTACCCGCTCTTCCTGATCACCGGGATCTTCGCCTGGATGTGGGCCAGCTCGGCGCTGACCGAGGCGACCAACGCGCTGACCGGGCAGTCCCGGCTGATCACCACGATGAACCTGCCCCGGCAGGTCTTCCCGATCGGCCGGGTCACCGGCCGGTTCGCCGAGTACGCCGCCGGCCTGCCCATCCTGGTCGCCATCGCGGCCCTCTACGCCGGGCACGGCCGGATCCGCCCCGGCTGGAACCTGCTCGCCCTGCCGCTGGCCGTGACGGTGCAGTTCGTCCTGCTGGTGGGGCTGGCGCTGCTGCTGTCGGCGGGCAACGTGCTGATGCGTGACATCGAGCGCTTCATGCGGCTGATCATCCGGGTGCTCTTCTACGCCACCCCGATCATCTATCCGCTGAACCTGGTCCGGGACTCGGGCATGCCGGGCTGGCTCAAGATCGCGTACGAGCTGAACCCGCTGGTCGGGATCTTCCAGTTGCACCATGCGATCTGGTATCCGGACGAGTTCCCCGACGCCCGGCTGCTCACCGTCACCGTGGCGGGCAGCCTGCTGGTGTTCGCGGTCGGCTGGTGGTCGTTCCGCCGCCTCGAACCGGCCGTGCTCAAGGAACTGTGAATGGCGGCGATCATCGAGGCGGACGGGCTCGGCATCCGGTTCGTCCGCAACCGCCGCCGTCAGCTCCGCCTGCGGGAGCTGCTCATCCACCGGGGCGCCCGGGACCCGGACGCCGGCCGGTTCTGGCCACTGCGGGACGTGTCGTTCCGGATCGAGCCGGGCGAGACGGTCGGTGTGGTCGGGCGCAACGGCACCGGCAAGAGCACGCTGCTGCGGCTGATCGCCGGGGTGCTGATCCCCGACGAGGGCTCGATCCGGGTCCGCGGCCGGGTGGCCCCGCTGCTGGAACTCTCCGCCGGCTTCTCCGGCGACCTGACCGGCCGGGAGAACCTCTACCTGGTGGGCGGGCTGCACGGGCTGTCGACGGCGTACCTGCGGCGGCACTTCGACGAGATCGTCTCGTTCGCCGGTGAGCAGGTGGAACGGGCCATCGACACCTCGGTCCGGCACTACTCGTCCGGGATGAAGGTCCGGCTGGGTTTCGCGGTGATCGCCCACCTGCCGCACCCCGTACTGCTGGTGGACGAGGTGACCGCGGTCGGGGACGCGGAGTTCCGCGCGAAGTGCTATGCGACCATCGAGCGACTTCTCGCGGAAGGGCGCACGCTGGTGCTGGTGTCACACAACGAAAAGGACCTCACCCGGTTCTGTCGTCGGGGGCTCTACCTCGACGCCGGGCGGCTGACCGTCGACGGGACGATCGACGAGGCGCTGCACGCGTACGCCAGCGCGACGCAGCGGTGACGCTCGCGATCGTGCTCGCCGCCGGGCCGGCGGCGAGCCTGACCACCGACGCCGGGGAGCGCCTGGTCGACCGGCTCGCCGGGCAGTGGCGGCGGGCCGGGGCGGACGAGGTGCGGGTGGCCGCCGACCTGTCCGAGCTGGCCGACCTGGTGGGTGCCGCCACCGGGCCGGTGCTGGTCAGCGGGGCGGACCTGGTGGCGCACACCGCCGTACTCAAGCACCTGGCGACCAGCCCGGTGGGGCCGACGGTCGCCCTGGTGCTCACCGATCCGCCGGCCGCCGGGCAGGTGACGGTCCGCGAGGAGCGCGGCCAGGTGGTCGCCGTGGAGGACCCGGCGGGCGCGACCGGCGTGTTCGGGGGCGCCCTGCGGGTCGGTCCGGCCGACCTGCCGGCGCTGGCCGCCGCCGCCCGCACCGCAGCCGGGGGCGGGATCGACCAGCTCTTCGCCGACCTGGCCAGGTGCGGCACGCTGACCTTCGCCCACCGGGTACGCCTGCTCGTGGCGCACCGGGTCGGCGACCCGGCGGAACTGGCCGCGGCGCAGGCCGCCGTGGCCGCGGTCGACGAGGACAAGGCCGAGCTGCGGCTGTCGGTGAAGGAGCGGGACGACTTCTTCACCACGTTCTTCGTCAGCACCTGGTCCCCGTACGTGGTGAAGGCCGCCGCCCGGATCGGTCTGGGCCCGACCGGGGTCACCATGATCTCGGTGGCCTTCGCGGTGGCCGCCGCGGTGCTCTTCGGCGTCGGCGGGCGGCCCGCGCTGGTGGCCGGCGGCGTCCTGCTCTACCTGGGCTTCGTGCTCGACTGCGTGGACGGCCAGCTGGCCCGCTACACCCGGCACTTCAGCGCCTGGGGCGGCTGGCTGGACACCATGGCCGACCGGGCCAAGGAATACCTGGTCTACGCCGGTCTCGGCTATGGCGCCACGCAAGCCGGCTTCCGCTACGGCTGGGCCCTCGCCATCGCCGCCATGACCCTCCAGACCGTGCGCCACATGACCGACACCTGGTACGGCGTGCTGCACGACGAGGCGGCCCGGCGCCCCCGCGCGGCGGCCGGCGACGCGGGCGGCCTCGGCGGGAAGCTGAACGCCGCCTCGACCAGGGTGCAGGCGGACACCGGTTCGGTCTCCTACTGGCTGAAGCGGACCGTGGTCTTCCCGATCGGCGAGCGGTGGGCGCTCATGGCGGTGGCCGCCGCGCTGTTCGGGCCGCTGGTGGCGCTCTGCGGGGTGCTGGTGTGGGGGGTGCTGGCGTTCGCCTACACCGGGGCGCTGCGCACCCTGCGGGCGCGGTGGATGCGGGTGCCGGTGCTGACCACGGTCGACGCCGGCCTGCACCGCGACGACGGGCCGCTGGCCCGGACGCTGCCGGTGGTGCGCGCACCGCTGGCGCTCGCGGTGGTCGGCGCGCTCGGCGCGGCGGGCCTGCTGCTGTGGGCGCTGCTGGCGGTCCACGCCGGTCGCGACCTGCCCGGCTGGGCGGTGACGTTCGCGCTGGTGCTGCTGCTGAGCGGGGCGCAGGGCGCGCGGGCGGCGCACGACGGGCCGCTGGACTGGCTGGTCCCGGCGGCGCTGCGGGCCGGGGAGTTCCTCTTCGCGATCGCCGTCGGGGTGGCCGGGCGGGTGTCGCCGTGGCTGATCTTCGGGTACGTCTTCGTGCTGACCCTGCACCACTACGACCTGACCGCCCGGCTGGAGAAGCGGCAGGTGGCCCCGCCGCTGCACGCCGCCACGCTCGGCTGGGAGGGGCGTTCGGCGCTGCTGACCGTCGGGTCAATCGCCGGAATTGCGAGCATCACTCTGGCTACACTCGGTACGTACCTTCTCGTGGTTTTTGTCGCGAGCGTGGTCCTTGCCTGGGTGGTCCTGCCCGCCCGCGCCCGACGGGCGCCGGCGCCGGTGGCCGGGGGTGGCCGCTCGCCGGGCTGACGGAGGGCCGGCCGGGATGACCCTGATCAGCTTCGTCGTACCGGCCTTCAAGGTGCAGGGTTACCTGCGGGAGTGTCTCGACTCGATCCTCGACCAGCCGTTCGACGACCTCGAGGTGATCGGGATCGACGACGCCTCCCCGGACGACAGCGGCGAGATCCTGGCCGAGTACGCGGACCGCGACCCCCGGGTCCACCCGGTCCGGCTCGTCGAGAACGTGGGGCTCGGTCCGGCCCGCAACATCGGGCTGGACCGGGCCGCCGGCGCGTACGTCTGGTTCGTCGACGGCGACGACTGGCTGGTCCCCGGCTGCCTGCCGCACGTGGCCGACCGGCTCCGCGCCACCCGCCCGGACGTGCTGATCGTCGACCACGTCCGGGCGCACTGGAACAACGTCGGCACCCGCAGCGCCATGCGGGACGTGTTCGCCGCGCCGCCCGGCGAGGCGACCTTCCGGCTGCGGGACCGGCCGGAGACCCTGCGGCTGCTGCACACCGCCTGGAACCGGCTGGTCCGCCGGGAGTTCCTGGTCGAGCAGGGCCTGCGCTTCGCACCCGGCTGGTACGAGGACGTCTCGTTCAGCTATCCCGTGCTGATGGCCGCCGAGCGGATCGGCGTGCTGGACCGGGTCTGCCTCAACTACCGGCAGCGCCGGACCGGGGCGATCACCCGGACCCGGGGTGACCGGCACTTCGAGGTGTTCGCCCAGTGGCACCGGGTGTTCCGGCTGATGGACCGCTGGGGGCCGGCGGTGGCCGGGCTGCGCCCGGCCGTCTTCGAGCGGATGATCTGGCACTACCTGACCGTGCTCGGCAACGGCGAGCGGCTCGACCCCGCGCTGCGGGCGCCGTTCTTCGCCCAGATCCACGCCGACTTCACCCGCTTCCTGCCGCCCGAGGGCTACCCGGTCCCGCCCGGCCTGGAGGGGGTGAAGCACCGGCTGGTGGCGGCCGGGCGGTGGCGGACGTTCAGCGCGCTCCGGGCTGCCCACCAGGTCGAGGAGCGGGCCCGGCGCTCGGCCCGGCGGGTCAAGCGGCGGGTGCTGCCGGTGGCCCGCCGGAACGCCCGCCGGGCCCGGGACGCGGCGCTGCGCGAGTACTACCGGACCGAGTTGCGCCGGCCGCTCGACCCGACGCTCGCCGTCTACGCGGCGTACTGGTACCGGGGCTACTCCTGCAACCCGGCCGCGATCTACACGGCCGCCCGCCGCCTCGCTCCCCAGGTGCGCGGCGTGTGGATCGTCCGGCGGGACCGGGTGGACGTGCTGCCGCCGGGTGTGGAGTACGTGGTCGCCGGCACCCGGGACTACTACCGGGTGCTGGCCCGCGCGCGCTGGCTGGTCAACAACGTCAACTTCCCGGACTTCGTCCGCAAGCGACCCGGGTCGGTGCATGTCCAGACCCACCACGGCACCCCGGTCAAGGTGATGGGGCTGGACCAGCAGCGCTATCCGCTCGGGGCGATGGGCATGAACTTCGCGAACCTGCTGCGCCGGGTGGACCGCTGGGACTACAGCGTCAGCTCGAACAGCTTCTCCACCCAGATGTGGGAGCGGGCCTACCCGGCCGACTACACCACCCTGGAGGTCGGCTATCCGCGCAACGACCGGCTGGCCCTGGCCACCGCCGAGGAGTGCCGCCAGGTCCGCGCCAGGCTGGGCATCGGCCCCGAGGAGTACGTGGTGCTCTACGCGCCCACCCACCGGGAGCACCTGCCCGGCTGGCGGCCGCCGTTCGACCCGGACCGGATGCGCGACGTGCTCGGCCCGTCCGGGCGGCTGCTGATGCGCAGCCACTACTTCCACGACCGGGAGCGGCAGTTGCGGGGCGTGTCCGACGGCGCGGTGCTGGACGTGAGCGGGTACGACCGGGTGGAGGACCTGTACCTGGCCGCGGACGTACTGGTCACCGACTATTCCTCGGCCATGTTCGACTACGGGGTGCTCGACCGGCCGATCGTGGTCTACGCGCCGGACTGGGACGCGTACCGGGTGGCTCGGGGTGTCTACTTCGACCTGCTCGCCGAGCCGCCGGGCGCGGTGGCCGTCGACTTCCCCGGGCTGCTCGACGTCTTCCGCTCCGGCGCGGTGCGGGGAACGGCGGCCGAGGAGGCCCGGCGGCGGTTCCGGGCCCGGTTCTGCGCGCTGGACGACGGGCACGCCGCCGAGCGGGTCGTCCGCCGGGTCTTCCTGGACGAGCCGGTCTGAGGTTACTCGACGGTTACCTTACCGATGGAAGACCGCCAATACCACGTAATAGGTCTTTCACGATGTGAACATCGCACGTTTACCCGATGTGCGGATCCCATGATCCTGGTCACAGTCATTCCCGGGTTCGGCCGAGAGCTGGGGAGGTGACGGTGACCACCGTCGCGCTCAAGGATGTCACCAAGGTGTTCCAGGACGGGACAGTCGCGGTCGACACGATCAATCTGGACGTCAACGACGGCGAGTTCATGGTGCTGCTCGGTCCCTCGGGCTGCGGCAAGTCCACTGTGCTGCGGATGGTCGCCGGGCTGGAGGATCCCACCTCGGGCGCGGTGATGCTCGGCGGCGAGGTGGCCAACGACCTGCCGCCCCGGGAGCGGAAGATCGCGATGGTCTTCCAGGACTTCGCGCTCTATCCGCACATGACCGTGGGCGACAACATCGGCTTCCCGCTCCGGCTCTCCGGCGTGGAGCCCGAGCGGCGCGGCGAGCGGATCCAGGACGTGGCGAGCGCGCTGGGCATCGGCGACGTGCTCGGGCGCAAGCCCAGCCAGCTCTCCGGCGGCCAGCGGCAGCGGGTGGCGATGGGGCGGGCGATAGTGCGCCGGCCGGGCCTGTTCCTGATGGACGAGCCCCTCTCCAACCTGGACAGCGGCCTGCGCGCCGAGCTGCGCGCCGAGATCTCCGGGCTGACCCGCGAGCTGGGCGTCACCACCATCTACGTCACGCACGACCAGGCCGAGGCGCTGACCATGGCCGACCGGGTCGCCATCATGCGCAAGGGCGTGCTCCAGGACGTGGGCACCCCCACCCAGGTGTACGGCCGCCCGGCCACCCTCTACGTCGCCGCGTTCCTCGGCAGTCCCCGGATGAACCTGCTGGAGGCGTCCGTCTACGTCCACCTCGACCGGTACGTGGCGCTGAACCTCGGCGAGCAGGCGCTCTACCTGCCGTGGGACGACATCCGCAGCCGGGCCGTGGCGCACTACCACGGCGAGCGGATCGTGGTCGGCATGCGGGCCGAGGCGCTCACCCCGGTCGCCCCGGACACCGCCGGCGACGTGCTCCACGGCCGGATCCGCTACCTGGAACACCACGGTCACGAGTCGCTGGCCTTCCTGGACATCGGCGCCACGGCCATCGTGGTGGACGAGATGAGCTCCCCGGCGGAGAACGCGGCCCCCGGCCAGCGCGGCCTGCGCCGGTTCGGCCAGGTGATGCAGCGGTTCGCCGGGCGGGCCGCGGACGCACCGGTCTCCGCCGCGCCGAGTGGCAGCGGCAACCGGACCAGCGTGCTGCCCGACCCGGGCCGGCACCACCGCCGCCCGGCCGAGCTGGCCGTGCGGCTGGCCCCGTATCCGCAGGTGTCGGCGGGGCACCCGCTCGCCGTCCAGGTGCGGATGGACGCGCTGCACTTCTTCGACGAGCGCGGCGACCGGATCGACGTCGGCTGGCGCTGACGGCCTTCGCGCCGGCGGGTCTCCCCGTCGCCGACCGGCGGTGGGTGCCCGGGGAACGGTCACGGCGGGTTGACGACCGGCCGGCGGTAGGGGCCCCAGGCCACGAAGCGGCGGAACAGGTCGGCCGGGGCCGGGCCGTCGTCCGGGTTCAGCCGGTAGAGGTCCCGGGCCGCCTCGTGGAGCAGCCCGCAGAGGTAGAGCGACAGGCCGATCTGATCGTGCGCGTACTCCGCCTTGAGCAGCAGGCGCGCCTGCGCGCACGGCCACGGCTGCCCGCAGGCCCGGCAGCACCACATCGGCCGCAGCGGCGTGTGCGGTGGCGCATGAGACGGGTACGCCCGCGGCCGGTCCGCTGTGGT
>NZ_JBSSLX010000226.1:0-9005 GCF_053890995.1 Micromonospora sp. I033
CAGGTGGTGCCGTTGAGCGCGAAGCTGGTCGGGGCCGGGTTGCTGGCGTCGTTCCAGGTGGCGTTGAAGCCGAAGTTCGCGCTGCCGCCGGTGCCGATGGCGGCGTTGTAGCCGGCGTCGCGGGCGGTGACCTGCGCGCCGGACTGGCTGAGGGTGGCGTTCCAGGCCTGGCCGACCTGCTGGCCGGCGGCGAAGCTCCAGGTGAGCGTCCAGCCGTTCACCGGGTCGCCGAGGTTGGTGACGGTGACGTCGGCGCCGAAGCCGCCGCCCCACTGGTTGGTGATCCGGTAGTCGACCCGGCAGCCGGTGGCCGCCGCGGCGGCGGTCACCGTGGTGAGGGCGCCGGCCAGGAGGGTGGCCGCCGAGGCCGCGGCGAGCAGCGCGGCGCGGCGGCGCGGAATGATGGGGTGCACGAGGATGCCTTTCGCGGAGGTCAGGCACGCGACGAACAAGCCGGCCTGCCCGGGCCGGCGGAAAGCGGTACGTCGCACTGACGGAATCGAAGTCGATAACTGGCTCCGCGCCCCGTCAGGGTAGGACAACGCTTTCCCGCCACACAACCGCATCCCCGCGGCGACCTCCCCCCGCGATCTTGCAGTTGCCGCCCCGGCAGAAGGGGCGAACGCCTCGGCACAGGGGCACCGAGTGCAAGATCGCGGATCGGCTGGGCCGGGGGTGGCGACCGGCGGGGGTCAGCCCTCGACGGCGGCGGCGAGTCGGCGCTGCTCCGCCGGCTCGGCGGCGGTCGGGGCGGTGGCCTGGGCGGCGAGGGCGGCCTCGGCGACGGCGCGGGCCCGGCGGGTGCGGCGCAGTGCCCGCGTGGCCAGCACCAGCGCGACCAGCCAGCCGGCGCCGAGCACCGTGTAGGCCAGGGCCGGGACCGGGCCGCCCAGCTCGCCGGCGCGCAGCAGGGTGCGGGTGTTGGTCAGCACGATCACGCCGCCGATGACGGCGCCGAGCAGTTGCGCGGGGACGATGCGGACCAGCCAGGCGGCGATCGGCGCGGCGATCAGGCCGCCGATCAGCAGCGCGGCCACGGTGGGCAGCAGGAAGCCCTCGGAGCCGAGTCCGATGAGGAAGCCGATGCTGGCCGCGCCGGCCACCAGGAACTCGGAGGTGTCCACCGAGCCGATCACCTTGCGGGGCTCCATCCGGCCGGAGACCAGCAGCGCCGGGGTGGCCACCGGGCCCCAGCCGCCCCCGCCGGTGGCGTCGACGAAGCCGGCGAACAGGCCGAGCGGGGCCAGGAAGCGGCTGCGCAGCCGGCCGGCGGCCCGGTTGGCGCGCAGCGGCCGGGAGAAGCGGACCAGCAGGTAGGCGCCGAGGGTGAACAGGATGGCGGCCATCCAGGGCGCGGCCGACTCGGTGGAGATGGAGCTCAGGAAGGTGGCGCCGGCGAACGCGCCGATGGCGCCGGGCACCGCGATCCGGCCGACCACCCGCCAGTCGACGTTGCCGAAGCGCCAGTGCGAGATGCCGGCGGCGAGGGTGGTGCCGATCTCGGCCAGGTGCACCGAGGCCGACGCGGCGGCCGGCGCCACCCCGGCGAAGAGCAGCAGGGTCGAGGAGGTCAGCCCGTACGCCATGCCGAGCGCGCCGTCGACCAGTTGCGCGGCGAGCCCGACGAGGGCGAGGACCAGCAGCTTGCGCACGAGCGCCCCCTGACTTTTCGGCATCTCCTATCGACTTGGTCGACAATGCGGCACGGAGGCGCCCTAGGTCAAGTCCTCCATCCGGTTGATGGGACGCGCCGGACGGCGCGACGGGAGCGCGGGACGGCGGCGTCCAGACGCCGAGGGGGCGTCAGCTCCAGGCGCGAGGGTCGGCGGCCAGCTCGTTGACCCGGCCCGGCAGGCTGCCGCTGGCGACGTCGGCGACGGTGACCAGTTCGAGGATTTCCCGCTCGCTGGCCCGCAGCGCGATCCACACGTCCTGCAGGGAGCGCGCCGCGCCCTGGTAGCCGAGCTGCTCCGGGCGCTGGCCGCGGACGTGCGCCAGCGGGCCGTCGATCACCCGGATCACCTCGGCGAGCGAGATCTCCGACGCCGGCCGGGCCAGCCAGTAGCCGCCCTCCGGGCCGCGCTGGGCGTGCACGATGCCGCCCCGGCGCAGCTGGAGCAGGATGCTCTCCAGGAACTTCGGCGGGATGTCCTGGGCGCGGGCGATCTGCTCGGCGGTCACCGGCCGGCTCCGCCCGCCGGTCGCGCCACCGGCGACCGAGGCCAGCTCGGCGGTCGCGCGGAGGGCGTAGTCGACCCGGGCGGAGAGGCGCATGCCGGCAAGGTTAGTCGCCTGGTCAGCCGCCCGGATTCCCGACCCTCGGCCGAACGGTCACGGTTGCCCGGTCAGGCGCCGACCCGGCGCAGCAGCCCCTCCTGCACGGCGCTGGCGATGTGCCGGCCGTCGGTGGTGAACATCCGGCCGGTGGCCAGGCCCCGGGCGCCGGACGCGGACGGGCTCCAGCAGTCGTAGAGGAACCACTCGTCGGCGCGGAACGACCGGTGGAACCACAGCGCGTGGTCGAGGCTCGCCCCCACCACTCCCCCGGGCCCCCACACCTCGCCGTGCACCGACAGCACCGAGTCGAGCAGGGTCAGGTCGGAGGCGTAGGTGAGGGCGCAGGCGTGCAGCAGCGGGTCGTCGGGAAGCTTGCCGTCGAGGCGCATCCAGACCCGCTGGTGCGGCTCGGCGGGGCGGTCGCCGGGGCGTACCCAGCCGGGCTCGCCGACGTAGCGCACGTCGATCGGGCGCGGGATCTGGCCCCAGATGCCGAGCCGCTCCGGGTAGCGGGAGAGCCGGTCGGTCATGGTCGGGACCTCGTCCGGGGCGGGCACGTCGGGCGGGACCGGCGCGTGGTGGTCCAGCCCCTCCTCCTGCCGCTGGAACGAGGCCGACATGAAGAAGATCGGCTTGTCGTGCTGGAGCGCCACCGAACGGCGCACCGAGAAGGAGCGGCCGTCCCGGACGTTCTCCACCTGGTATTCGATCGGCTCCGCGGGGTCGCCCGGGCGGACGAAGTAGCCGTGCAGGGAGTGCACGAACCGCTCCGGGTCGACGGTGCGCCCGGCGGCGACCAGGGCCTGGCCGGCGACCTGGCCCCCGTACACCCGCTGCGGGCCCACCGGCGGGCTGATCCCCCGGAACGTCATCTCGCCGGTGTGGTCGAGGTCCAGCACCTCCAGGAGCTGGTCGACCGCGGCCTGCCCGGTCGCGGCCTGACTCACTGCGCCGTCTCCGTTCGCGACTGCGGGGCTCGCAAGCCCGGCTCACTCCTCGCGCTCACTGAAGCGCCCGCGCGGAGGCGGCGTCGACAAGCGAGCCGAGCTGGTGCACGCGCAGCGTGTTGGTGGAGCCGGGGGTGCCGGGCGGGCTGCCCGCCACGATCACCACGTAGTCGCCGGGGTTGGCCCGGTTGAGGCCGAGCAGCGCCTGGTCGACCTGGCGGAACATGTCGTCGGTGTGCTCGACGAACGGCATCAGGAACGTCTCCACGCCCCAGGAGAGGGCGAGCTGGTTGCGCACCTCCGGCACCGGGGTGAAGGCCAGCAGCGGCAGGTCGCAGTGCAGCCGGGCGAGCCGCTTGACGGTGTCGCCCGTCTGCGAGAAGGCGACCATGGCCTTGGCGCCGATGGCCCGCGCGATGGAGGAGGCGGCGACGGTGAGCGCGCCACCGTGGGTACGCGGGTCGTGCTGCAGCCGCGGCACGCCGATCGACCCCGCCTCGGTGGTGGTGATGATCTTCGCCATGGTGCTGACGGTGAGCACCGGGTACTTGCCGACGCTGGTCTCGCCGGAGAGCATCACGGCGTCGGCGCCGTCGAGCACCGCGTTGGCCACGTCGGAGGCCTCCGCGCGGGTGGGGCGCGAGTTCTCGATCATGGAGTCGAGCATCTGGGTGGCCACGATGACCGGCTTGGCGTTCTCCCGACAGAGCTGCACGGCCCGCTTCTGCACCAGCGGCACCTGGTCCAGCGGCAGTTCGACGCCGAGGTCGCCGCGGGCCACCATGACCCCGTCGAAGGCGAGCACGATCGCCTCCAGGTGGTCGACCGCCTCGGGCTTCTCGACCTTGGCCAGCACCGGGCGGTGCACGCCCTCCTCGGCCATGATCGAGTGGACGAGCTTGATGTCCTCGGGCGAGCGCACGAACGAGAGCGCGATCAGGTCGACACCCAGACCGAGGGCGAAGCGCAGGTCCTCGGCGTCCTTCTCGGACAGGGCCGGGACGCTGACCGCCACGTTCGGCAGCGAGACGCCCTTGTTGTTGGAGACCGGGCCGCCCTCGGTGACCAGGACGCGGATGTCGTTGCCGGTGACGTCGCTGACCTCGACCGCGACCCGGCCGTCGTCGATCAGCAGCCGGTCGCCCGGCTTCACCTCCTGCGGCAGCTTGCGGTAGGTGCAGGAGACGCGCTCCTTGGTGCCGACGATGTCGTCGCCGGTGATCACCACCGAGTCGCCGGTGCGCCACTCGTGCGGGCCGTCGGCGAACCGGCCGAGGCGGATCTTGGGGCCCTGGAGGTCGGCGAGCACCGCGACCGGCTGCCCGGCCGCCTCCGCCGCCTCCCGGACCAGCCGGTAGACCGTTTCGTGGTCCTCGTGACTGCCGTGGCTGAAGTTCAGCCTCGCCACGTTCATGCCCGCCTCGACCAGGCCCCGGATGCGCTCGGGGGACGAGGTGGCGGGGCCGAGGGTGCAGACGATCTTCGCGCGGCGTGTCACGCCCATCAGGCTAGTCTCTCCTCCGGGTCGACCTGCCGGCCGACCCCTTTCGGACTGCGGAACAGTTGTCCAACGACGCGCGATACCCGCGCCGGCGGGCGGTGTGGCACCGCACCGGGACGTCGTGTGTGGCGGGCATCGGCGACCGCGCGGCGGAAATCGTACCGCTCGCCGGCATCCCCCTGATGCGGTGCTCCCGGGCCGCCCGCCGCCGGGGCCGGACGGCGGGTCCACCGGAGCCGACAGCGGGGTGGGTGGCCGGCCGGCCACCCACCCCGTGCGCTCGTCGGATCGTCGCGCGGACCGCCCGATCGGCGTCAGGTCTGCGTCTTGGCGAGCGGGAACTCCAGAGAGCCGGCCGGGCAGAGGAAGGTGAGCACCTCGACCCGGTAGAGCCCGGCCTGCACCGCCGGGTCGGCCTCCATCACGCTGCGGACGTCGTCGACCGAGCCGGTGCGGGCCAGGCCGAAGCCGATGGGCGGGTCCGGCTCGCGGGCCGGGCCGTCCACCGAGCCGTCGACCAGGACGATGCCCCGCCGTTGCAGCGCCTGGATGTGTCGCAGGTGCTCGGCCTGGAGCCGTTGCACGGTCTCCTCCGGCAGGGCCCGGCCCGACGGCCCCGGGTAGAGCACGATGCACTCGTACGTGTCGAGCGCGAAGTCGAGCTGTGGCGTCGCGGCCATGCGCACCTCCAGACCACCGTCCCGCCCAGCGTCGCATGCCCGTCGCCGCGGCCGGGGCCGCTCGGCGCAACTGCCCCGCCCGCCGGCCGGATTGCCGACCCGCTGGGCCGTTCGTCCGGCCCGCCGGGCCCACACTCGGCTCCGGCCCCGGCGGAAACGCCCGGCGCGGCACGTTGCCGACGGCGATTCCCGGGAAAGACTTCCGGTCGGGGCGGGGACCGCCGCCGACGACGACGCACAGGAGGACCGCCATGGTGACCAGCACCGGGCCCGCGAAGGCCTCGGGGACCTACCGGATCGGCGGCGACCTCCAGGTCGACCGGCTGGGTTACGGGGCCATGCAGCTCACCGGCCCGGGGGTCTGGGGCGACCCGAAGGACCCGGCCGAGGCGGTGCGGGTGCTGCGCCGGGCGTACGAGCTGGGCGTGACCTTCATCGACACCGCCGACTCCTACGGCCCCTTCGTCAGCGAGCTGCTGATCAAGGAGGCGCTGCACCCGTACGCCGAGGACCTGGTCATCGCGACCAAGGCCGGGCTGACCCGCTCCGGCCCGGGCGACTGGCGGCCGGTGGGCCGTCCCGAGTACCTGCGCCAGCAGTGCGAGCTGAGCCTGCGTCACCTGGGCCTGGACTGCATTCCGCTCTACCAGCTGCACCGGATCGACGCGCAGGTGCCGCTGGCCGACCAGCTCGGCGAGCTGGCGCTGCTCCAGCAGGAGGGGAAGGTGCGGCACATCGGGCTGTCCGAGGTGACCGTCGAGCAGATCGAGGCGGCCCGGCAGATCACCCCGGTGGTCTCGGTGCAGAACCTCTACAACCTCGCCGACCGCGGCGCGGAGGACGTGCTGGACCACTGCGAGCGCAACGACCTGGCGTTCATCCCCTGGTTCCCGATCGCCACCGGCAACCTGGCCCGGCCGGGCGGCCCGCTGGACGCGATCTCCACCGACCACGGCGCGACGCCCGCGCAGCTCGCCCTCGCCTGGCTGTTGCGCCGGTCGCCGGTCATGCTCCCCATTCCGGGTACGTCCTCCGTGGCGCACCTGGAGGAGAACGTCGCCGCGGCCGAGGTGCGGCTCACCGACGAGGAGTTCGAGGCGCTCGCCAAGGCCACCTGAGCCGCCCCTTTCCGAAGCGTGATCGAGCCGCTACCGTCAGAAGGATTCTCACGCCCGGGACGAGCGGGGGTCCGGAGTGGACGGTTTCGACTACGTCATCGTCGGCGCCGGGGCGGCCGGGTGCGTGCTGGCCAACCGGCTCACCGAGGACCCCGGCACCCGGGTCCTGCTCATCGAGGCGGGCGGCTGGGACCGCAGCCCCTTCGTGCGCGTACCCAAGGCGTTCGCCCGCCTGATGGACGACCCGCGCACCGCCTGGCACTATCCGGCGACCATCGCACCGGGCCGGCGTGAGACCTGGCAGCGCGGCCGGATGGTCGGCGGCTCGACCTCGATCAACGGCATGATCTGGAGTCGCGGGGCGGCGGCGGACTGGGACGCCCTGGCGCCCCTCGGCTGGGGCTGGTCCACCATGCGGCCGATCTTCCAGCGGCTGGAGGACCACCCGCTGGGCGCCGCACCCCACCGCGGCACCGGCGGCCCGGTGCGCCTGTCCGTCGCCACCGGCACCGACCCGCTGTGCGAGGAGATGCTGGAGACCGGGGCGGAACTGGGCTGGCGCCGGGTCGACGACCTCGACGCCGACGACGGCGAGCGGATCGGCTACGTCACGGCCACCATCCACGCCGGACGCCGGGTCAACGCCGCCGACGCCTTCCTGCGTCCGGTACGGGACCGGCCCAACCTGACCGTCGCGGTCGACACGGTCGCGCTCCGCGTGCTGGTCGAGGACGGCCGGGCGGTCGGCGTACGGGTCGCGCACCGGGGCCGGGAGGTCGACCACCGGGCGGCCGCCGAGGTGATCCTGGCCGCGGGCGCCCTCGCCACCCCGCAGCTGCTGCAGGTCTCCGGCATCGGGCCGGCCGACACCCTGCGCGCCGCCGGCGTCCCGGTGCTGCTCGACCGGCCCCGGGTGGGCGCGGGCCTGCGGGAGCACCGGCCCATCCCGCTGCAGTACCGGCTCGCCGAGCCGGGCGGCTACAACCCCAAACTCGCCGGCCCGCTGGGGCAGGCCCGCGCCGCCCTGGGCTACCTGTTCACCCGCCGCGGCCCGCTCGCCCTGCCGGTGATGGACGTCGCGGCCCACGTCAGGTCCCGCCCGGAGCTGGACCGCCCGGACGTCCACCTGCTGATGGCGCCCTTCTCGGCGGCGCCGCCGCGCCCCGGCCGGGCCCTCGAGCTGGAACGGGAGCCGGGCCTGCTGTGCCTCGGCACGGTGACCCGTCCCGACAGCGAGGGCAGCCTGGCCGTCACCGGCCCCGACCCCCGCACGCCGCCCGCGATCGTGGCGAACTACTTCGCCACGGACCACGACCGCCGGGTCGCGGTGGACGCGTTCCGGCGGATGCGGGAGCTGTTCGCCACCGGGCCGATCGCCAAGCGGATCTCGGCGGAGACCCGGCCCGGGCCGGCGACGCAGACCGACGAGGACATCATCGAGGCGGCCCGGGGGCACGGCTACTGCGGCTACCACGCCATCGGCACCTGCGCCATGGGCGTGGACGACGACCACGTCGTCGACCCCCGGCTCCGGGTACGCGGGGTTTCCGGGTTGCGGGTGGTCGACGCCTCGGTGCTGCCGGTGATGGTCTCGGGGTGGACCAGCGCGCCGGTGACCGCGCTGGCCTGGCGGGCCGCCGACCTGATCCGGGGCGGCGCCGGGTGACGGACGGTCCCGACGGCCGCCGGTGCGGCGACCGTCGAGCCCGGTCGCGGTGTCAGATCGCGAAGCAGTTGGGCCGGATCGCCGCGTCGGCGAGCACCTGCCGCACGACGGTGTAGGTGGTCCCGTCGAGGACCAGACCGAGGTGGCCGACGATCCGCAGCGGGCACCACGCCTGGACCAGGACGTTGGTGGCACCGTCGGCGAGGGTGGCGTTGTCGACCGGGCGGACCAGCTCGTCCTGCCAGGTGCGGACGGTGGTCCAGCGGACCGCGCCCGGGGTGTCGTCGCCGCCGTTGAGGTCGGCGAGGAAGCTGGACCCGATGGACATCTGCTGGCAGGCGACGATGCCCGCGCAGCTGCCCAGCCCGAGGAAGTTGATGATGTTGGCGACGTAGGTGCCCTGCTGCGGGCTGCCCAGGCTGACGTAGTGGTCGACCTTGCCGGCGCCGCCGAGGAACTTGACGTACCAGCGGGAGACCAGACCACCCTCGGAGTGGGTGACCAGGTCCACCTTGGCCGCCCCGGTGGCGGCGCGGACCTGGTCCACGTAGGACGACAGGGCCCGGGCGGACTCGCGGATGTCGCCGAAGCCCAGGTTCGGCAGCTGGTAGATGGAGACCCGGTAGCCGTCGGCGCGCAGCCGGGCGGCGATCGGCTCGTAGGCGATGCTGATTCCGATCAGGCCGCCGACCACGATGACGGGGTTGGCGCCGGCAGCGGCCAGGCCGGTGGTCCCGGTCGGGGTGGCGTCGGCCGTGCTGCTGGCGGCTGCGGTGGTGGTGGCGGCGGTCTCGACGGTGGGCTCGGCGTGGGCGG
>NZ_JBSSLX010000227.1:0-8957 GCF_053890995.1 Micromonospora sp. I033
GACCACGCCGGCCCGGGCCAGCGCGGGCAACTGCTCGGGGGTGCGCGCCAGCGCCCTGGCCGCCCCGCCGGCCGCCGCCCGGGTCACCGCGCGCAGGTCGTCGGTGTCCGCCTGCTCGGCCGCGCGGGCGGCGGCGGCGACCACGCTGAGCAGCGTGCCCTCGACGGGCTGGGCGACCGCGGCGTAGGCGGCGGTGGTCGCGTCGGCCAGCGCGGCGGCCAGCTGCCGGCCACGGACCGCCGGGGCGGCGGCGAGCGCGTCGGCGAAGCCGCGCAGGATCTGCGAGAGGATCACCCCGGAGTTGCCCCGCGCCCCGAGCAGCGCGCCCCGGGCCATCAGCCGCAGGGCGTGCCCGTGCGGGGTGTGCCCGTCCTCGGGGAGGGTCTCCAGGTCCATGGCGAGGGCCTGCTGGGCCGAGGTGAGGGTGAGCACCAGGTTGGTGCCGGTGTCGCCGTCGGGGACCGGGTAGACGTTGAGCTGGTCGATCTCGCCCTGGTGGCGCTGGAGGGCGGCCAGCCCGCTCGCGCACCAGCGGCGCACCGCGGCGGCGTCGAGGGTGTCCAGCACGTCGGGAAGCCTACTGGCGCGCACCGACACCCGCCGGGGCCGGCCGCTTCCGGCCCCGGCGTGTCCGACGGCCGCCGGGACCGCTGCCCGGTCCGCCGGCCTCTCCCCAGGTACGCTGGGCGGGTCCCGACCAGGCCGGTTGGGCGTACCGGTCTGTCATCGGGTAACCTGGCCAGGTTGCCCGGGCAGCGCCTGGCGGCGACCTCATGAACGTTTCAATCCCAGGAGTATCCCGTGGCTAGCGTGTGCGACGTCTGTGGCAAGGGACCGGGCTTCGGCCACAACGTGTCCCACTCGCACCGGCGGACCAACCGCCGCTGGAACCCGAACATCCAGTCGGTGCGTACCCCGGCCGGTGGCGGCACCACCAAGAAGTTGCAGGTCTGCACCTCGTGCATCAAGGCCGGCAAGGTCACCCGCGCCTGACGCGGTAGCACCACCTCTTCACACTCGTCGGATGCCGGCGGGCCCCTGGGGCCCGCCGGCTTCTGTCGTGTCCGCGGCCCCGCGCTGACGGGTCGCCGACCGTCCCACGACCGATCGGCCCGCCCCGGTTAGGGTGCTGCTGCGCCGGCCGTCCGTTCCGGCGCGGCGGTGGGGAGGAACGACCGGTGAAGCTGGACCTGGGGCGGGAGCAGCTGGTGGTGATCGGCGGGTCGTTCGGCTCGCTGCGCTGGTTCGACCAGGAACTGCCGCCCGGCAGCATGGTCCTGGTCGAGGAGCCGGACGTGATCCGCCGCCGCGGCCTGGTGGAATTCGTCGCCGGGCTGCCGGTGATCGCCCGGCTGGTGCCGGCCGAGTACCAGACCGGCTTCGACGCCGACGCCCTGCTCGCCCGGGAGCCCGGCCTCGCCGCCGCGGGCCTGGTCCTGCCCGGCCTGGAGTACGCCGTCGGCGCCGCCGCCCGGCTGGCCGAGCGGCTCAATCTGCCCGGCGGTGGGGTGGCCGCCGCCGACGTCTTCTCCGACAAGCACCGGATGCGGCTGCTCGCCGACGCCACCGGCCTGGCCAACCCGGCGTACGAGCTGGTCGACGACCCGGCGGCGGCGGCGGAGTTCGCCCGGGCGCACGGCGGCCGGTGCGTGCTCAAGCCCACCCGCCGCTCCGGCAGCCTGGGCGTGCAGCTGGTCACCGACCCGGCGGAGATCGCCGCCCGCTGGGCGGCCAGCGCGGCCCCGCCCGAGCCGGCCGAGGCCACCGAGCGCGGCCTGCCGACCGGGGTGCTGGTCGAGGAGCTGCTGGTCGGCTCGGAGCACAGCGTCGAACTGCTGGTCGCCGACGGCGAGACGATCTTCGCCAACGTCACCGACAAGCGGATCGCCGGCGGCCGGTACCCGGTGGAGACCGGGCACACCGTGCCGTCCGCGCTGCCCGGGGCGGAGCGGACGGCGCTGCGGGACGCGGCGGTGCGGCTCGCCGGGGCGGCCGGCTTCCGCAGCGGCATGCTGCACAGCGAGTGGATCCTGGTCGACGGCGTGCCGACGCTTGTCGAATGCGCCGCCCGGATGCCCGGCGACATGATCACCGCGCTGATCTCGATCGCCTACGAGGCCGACGTCATCGAGGCGTACCTGCGGGTGCTGCACGGCGAGCGGCCGGTGCTGCCGGCCCGCGCGACCGGCGCGGCGGCCGTCGAGTTCCTGGTCGCCCGGCCCGGGCGGGTCACCGCGGTGGACGGCCGGCGGGCCGCGCTGCGGGTGCCGGGTGTGCTGGACGCGCAGGTCGAGGCGAAGGCCGGGGACCACGTGCCGCAGCTGCTCTCCTCGGCGCACCGCAGCGGGCACGTGCTGGCCTGGGGCGCCACCCCCACCGAGGCGGAGAGCGCCGCGCGCAAGGCCGCCGGCGAGATCCGGATCACCGTCGACTGATCGCGAGGGTCAGAGGGTGCGGCCGAAGGAGAGGCAGCCCGGGGCGTCCTGGTAGAAGCCGAAGTTCGGGATCCGCTCGTAGCCGGCCGAGGTGTACATGGCGAGCGCCTCCGGCTGCTTGTCGCCGCACTCCAGGATGATCCGCTTGCGGCCCTGGTCCCGGGCGGACCGCTCGACCGCCGCGAGCACCGCGCGGGCCACCCCCCGGCCGCGGGCGGCCGGCGCGGTGTACATCCGCTTCAGCTCGGCCGTCCCACCGTCGTCGCCGTGGCTGCGCCAGCCGCCGCAGCCCACCGGCTGCCCGTCGAGGTAGGCGACCAGGAAGGTGCCGGCCGGCGGCTCGAACTCGGCCGCCTCGACCGGCGTCTCGTCGCCGCTGCCGCCGTACCGCTCACCGAGGTCGGCCAGGGCCGCCCGGATCAACGCCTGCGACTCGGGCGCGTCGAAGCGCCGCACCCGGATCTCGATCCCGCTCACGGAATGCAGGGTACGACCGGGACCGGGCCCGCCCGGGGCCCGATGCCCCGACATCGGACGCAGATCACTCCGTCCGGCGGAAGTGGTCCCAGCCGGCGGCCCCGGTGTACGGCACGCCGTCCACGGTCACCCCGGCGCCCTCGGTCACCCGCCCGACCGGCCGCCAGCCCGCCGGCAGCGTCGCGGCCGCCGGGAAGGTCGCGGCCAGGGCGTGGTCGTCGCCCCCGGCCAGGATCCAGGAGTACGGGTCGACACCGAGCGCCTGCGCCGCGTCGCGCATCTGCCGGGGCACCTCGAACGCCTCCCGGGTCAGGTCGACGGCCACCCCGCTGGCCTTCGCCACGTGCCCCAGGTCGGCCAGCAGCCCGTCGGACACGTCGATCATGGCGGTGGCGCCGTGCGCGGCGGCCTCGGGACCGGCCGCGTACGGCACCTCGGGGCGGCGGAACGCCTCCACCAGCAGCCGGGGGGTGCGGAACCCCCGGGACAGCACGGTGTAGCCGGCCGCCGCCCAGCCGGTCCGTCCCGCGAGGGCCACCACGTCGCCGGGACGGGCCCCGGAACGGACCACCGGCGGCCGGCCGGCCAGGTCGCCGAGGGCGGTCACCGCGATGGTCAGCGTCGGGCTGGCGGACATGTCCCCGCCGACCACGCTCGCGCCCACCAGGGCCGCCTCGGCGCCCAGGCCGTCGGCCAGCTCCTCCGCCCAGCCCACGTCGAGATCGGCCGGCATGCAGAGGGCGACCAGCAGCGCCGTCGGGGCGGCCCCCATGGCGGCGATGTCGGCCAGGTTGGCCGCCGCCGCCCGGTGCCCCACGTCCCGGGCCCCCGACCAGTCCCGCCGGAAGTGCCGCCCCTCGACCAGCACGTCCGTGGAGGCCACCACCCGCCGGTCCGGCGCCGCGACCACCGCCGCGTCGTCGCCGGGGCCGAGCAGGCAGCTCTCCCCCTGGGCCAACCGGGCGGTCACCCGGTCGATCAGCCCGAACTCACCGACATTCGCGACCGTCATGCCGTCCCCTCGTCGCGCTCTTCAAGCTCTGCGGTCCCGCCACCACGGCCCCGGCGTGTGCTCGCTCACCGCGTCCTGCCGGCGACCGATACAGATCAGGGCCGCTCCGTAGGGTAGTTTCACCCTTCGGGCCGCCCCAGGCGGCGACGGACGGAGGTCGAGTCGTGGTACAGGCGTACATCCTCATCCAGACGGAGGTCGGTCGGGCGCGTGACGTGGCCGGTCTGATCGCGGACCTTGCCGGCGTGGTACGCGTCGACGCCGTCACCGGGCCCTACGACGTGGTCGTCCTCACCGAGGCGAACACCGTCGACGAGCTCGGCAAACTGATCGTCAGCAAGGTGCAGATGGTGCCCGGCATCACCCGCACCCTCACGTGTTCGGTGGTGCGGCTGTAAGTGGAACAGATCACGTCCTCACCCGCTCCCGACGAGTCCCGCCCGGCGCCGCGCGACCGGTCGACCCGCGGCGCGGCGCTCTGGGCGACCCTGATCGCGGTGCCGGTCACCCTGGCGGTGGCCGGGTTCACCTTCGCGAAGCTGGCCCCCGACGCCCCGGCCGCCGCGCCGAGCCCGTCGGCGAGCGCCGTCCGGCCGCAGTCGACCACGCCGGTCGAGCTGCCCGCCCCGGCCCTGGCCGAGCGCCCGGCCACGGTGTGCCGCGCCCTGGTGTCGCAGCTCCCGGCGACCGTCCGCGACCTGGCGCAGCGCCCGGTCACCGCCGGCGCCGAGCAGAACGCCGCGTACGGCGACCCGGCGCTCACCGTGGCCTGCGGCGGCACCCCGCCGCTGGTGCAGCCCACCGACGAGGTCTGGTCGGTGAACAAGGTCTGCTGGCACGCGGTGCAGGAGGCGGACGCCACCGTGCTGACCACCGTCGACCGGGAGACCCCGGTGCGGGTGCGGGTCCCGAAGCAGTACGAGCAGCCGCTCCAGTGGGTCACGCCGATCTCCGACGCGGTGGTGGCCTCGGTGCCCGCCGCGAAGACGGCGCCCTCCGGCTGCTCCGCCTGACCGTCGCCGGCCGGCCCGCGACGCCCGGGCGTCCTCAGCGGCCGGCGCGGCGCAGGGCGGTCCGGATGAGCCGGTTGACCAGCTTCGGATACTCCAGCCCGCTGGCCGCCCACATCCGGGGGAACATCGAGGTCGGGGTGAAGCCCGGCATGGTGTTGATCTCGTTGAGGTAGACGTCCAGCTCCGGGGTGACGAAGAAGTCGGCCCGGGCCAGGCCGGAGCAGTCCAGCGCGGTGAACGCGCGGGTGGCGTACTCCCGCACCTGCCGGGTCACCGGCTCGGGCAGGTTCGCCGGGATGTCGTACTCGCAGGCGTCGTCGATGTACTTGGCCTCGAAGTCGTACCAGTCGTGGCCGGAGACCACCCGCACCTCGGCCAGCACCGACGCCTCCGGGGCCCCGCCGGCCTCGCCCTCCAGCACGCCGCACTCGATCTCGCGGCCCACGATGGCGCCCTCGACGAGCACCTTGGTGTCGATCTCCCGGGCGGTGGCGACCGCCGCGTCGAGCTGCGCCCAGTCGTCGACCTTGGTGATGCCGAACGAGGAACCGGCCCGGGACGGCTTCACGAAGACCGGCAGCCCGAGGCGCTCCTTGTCCTCCTCGGTCAGTGTCATCCCGGCGCGCAGCACCACGTACGGGCCGACCGGGATGCCCTCGGCGGCGCAGAGCTTCTTGGTGAACTCCTTGTCCATGGCGGCCGCGGAGGCGAACACGTTCGCCCCGACGTAGGGGATGTCGGCCATCTCCAGCATCCCCTGGATCGTGCCGTCCTCGCCGTACGCGCCGTGCAGCACGGGGAAGACCACGTCCACGTCGGCCAGCGCCACGGGGCCCTGGGCCGGGTCGAGCACCACGAGACCGCCCACGGCCGGGTCGGCGCGCAGCACCACCTCGGCGCCGGAGCCGGCGGTGATCTCGGGGAGCTTGCGGTCGGCGATGGCGAGCTGGCCGGGGTCGCCGCTGGCCAGCACCCACTGGCCCTGGCGGGTGATGCCGACCGGCACGACCTCGAACTCGTCCGGGTCGAGGGCGGCCAGCACGCTGCCGGCGCTCACGCAGGAGATGCCGTGCTCGGGGCTGCGGCCGCCGAAGACGATCGCCACGCGGGTCTTGCCTGGGGTGGTCACTCCGGTCACCTCTTCGCTCGCGACTGCGGCTGGCCGTGCTCGCCGGTGGCGCTCACCCGCTTGACCTTACTGTGCGTGGCGAGCGGAGGTGGTTGATACCCGGGGAGACGACGCAGGAGGCGGCATCCGGTCAGCGAGTCGTATACAGGGAGTAACCGGGCGGGGCGCGAACTGTGCTGAGCCCGGGCGGCCGGTGGCGGGACCTGCCACCGGCCGCCCGGCTCCCCGCCCCCGTCACCGCGTCCCGGGGGCGGGCCCGGTTCAGTTCAGGTGGTCCGGGGTCCGCGGCCGGCGCCCGACCGCGATGACCTTGACCCGTTGCCGACCGGCGCGGACCATGCCCAGCGCCATGAAGGCGCCGGCGATCCGATCCGCGGCCTCGCGGTTGTTCGCGCCGACGACCTGCCGGCGCCGCTCGGGGCTGGTGCGTTCGTTGCGCCAGATCCCGTCGAGGGGGCGCACGTCGGTGAGGACCACGAGGAACCGCGTCATCCCCGTCCACCTCCGGTGTGGCGGGCCGTCGCCGTCATCGCGTCTCCTCCCGTCTGGCGTGCCGGTACGGGCACGCGGCGATCGGGTCGTGGGGGAGTAGAACCCGATCGCCGCGCACCCCATCCCCTCCGGTCGCTCACCACCACCGTCGCCACGACAACCGGTGGTGAGGACGCCGTCACAGATTGACAGGTGGACACGCGTGAATGCAACTCTCATCGGATTTCTCTCATGCCCGTCCTCCCGTTGATGTGCGACCATCGATGCATGGCGCCGAAGACCGCCCGGGCCCGACGGCTCGGCATCGCCCTGCGGACCCACCGGGAGGCCGCCGGCCTCACCCTGGAGGCCGCGGCCGACGAGATCAACAGCACCCGCAGCACGCTGTCCCGCTACGAGAACGCGCAGACGCTCGTCAACCCGGCCACCGTGCGCGCGCTGCTCACGCTCTACGGGGTGGGCTCCGACGAGATCGCCGCGGCGGTGCAGCTCGCCAAGGACGCCCGCAAGCCCGGCTGGTGGGTCTCCTACTCCTACCTGCTGGACCGGCGGACCATCGACTTCATCGCCCTGGAGGCGGAGGCGACCGGGATCGCCAACTTCGAGCCGTCGGTGGTGCCCGGCCTGCTCCAGACCGCCGACTACATCCGCGGGGTGATGCGCGGCGGCCCGCACACGCTCACCGACGAGGAGGTGGAGCAGCGGGTCAAGCTGCGACTCGACCGCCAGCAACGGCTCACAGGTGACGATCCGCCGATCCTCGACGCCATCATCGACGAGGGGGCGCTGCTGCGGCCGGTCGGCGATCGCACGGTGATGGGGGGCCAGCTGCAGCACCTGCTGAAGATGGCCGAGCTGCCCAACATCACCGTGCAGGTGATCCCACTGGCCGCCGGATACCACCGGGGGACGCGGGGGTCGCTGCACATCCTGGAGTTCGCCGACCCGGAGGACCCGATCATCGCCTCGGTGGAGACGGTCGCCGGGCAGATGGTGCTGGACCGGCCGGGCGACCTGCGCACCTGCACCAAGATCATGGAGCACCTGCGGACCGTGGCGCTGAGCCCGGCGGCCAGCCGGGACGAGCTCCTCCGCCTGCTGAACGAGAGGTAGAAGCGATGAACGGCACGAACAGCCCTCGCCCGACGGCCGGTTGGCGCAAGAGCAGCTACAGCGGCGACCAGGGCGCGTGCGTCGAGATGGCGCCGCTGCCCGAGGCGGTGGCGGTGCGCGACTCCAAGGACCCGGCCGGCCCGGTGCTGCTCTTCCCCCCGACCGCCTGGGCCGCCTTCACCGGCGCACCGCCGCGCCCCTGACCCGGCCGGTCGCTCAGCCGGCGACCAGCGGGCCGGCCGCGGCTCCGCCGCGCACCGCCTCCAGCGCCGCGATGGCCACCCCGCGCGCCCCGGCCATGTCCCGCTCCGGCACCAGGGCGAAGGTGGCCACCGCGCGCTGCTCGGCGCGGAGCACGGTGTGCTCCCGCACGGTGGCCAGGAACCAGTCACGGAACTCCGGCGCCGCCTCCACCACCCCACCGCCCACGAAGTACGCGTGCGGGTCGGTGAAGTTGGCCGCGATGGTGAACAGCCGGCCCAACGCCATGGCCTGCTGGGTGAAGACCTCCCGGGCCAGCGGATCCCCCCGCTCGCCGTAGCCGCGGACCAGCTTCGCCGCCCGGCCCGGCTCCTCGGCCGCCAGCGGGTGCCCCGGGAACCGGCTCAGCCAGTAGGGCAGCAGGTTGCGCGCGATGCCGGTGAGCGAGGCGACGCTCTCCGCGTCCCCGGCGAAGCCGCAGGCGCAGACCGGCACCGCCTGGCCGGGCGCGAGCAGCCCGTCGAGCGGGATGTGCACGTGCCCGAACTCGCCCGCCATGCCGGCCGCGCCGCCGACCACCCGGCCGCCCTCCACCACGCCGCCACCGAGCCCGGTGCCGACGATCGCGGCGACCGAGGAGCGGCGCATGGCGTCCGCGCCGAAGTGCACGTGGTGCGCGTAGAGGGCCGCCGCGTTGCCGTCGTTGGCGTAGACCACCGGCAGGCCGAGCCGGTGCTCCAGCGCGCCGCGCACGTCGTAGCCACGCCAGGCCGGCTGGGAGAAGTTGGTCGAGCCGCGCGAGGAGATCACCCCGGTGGCGCTGGCCGGGCCGGGGGTGTCCAGCCCGACCGCGCGGACCAGCTCGCGGGGCACCCCGGTCAGCGCCAGCACGCCGTCGAGCGCCCGCGCCAGGGCCTCGATCGCCGCCTCCGGCCCGGCCTGGACCTCGCTGGGGATCTCCACCAGACCGTCCACCAGGAACCGGCCGTCGACCGTCAGCACGGTGGCGTTGTTGCTCGTGCCGCCGTTGTCCAGACCCACCACCACCGGCACACCCGCGCTGCCCACCGCCACCGCCTCCCGCC
>NZ_JBSSLX010000228.1:0-8876 GCF_053890995.1 Micromonospora sp. I033
GGGGGGGGGGGCGCGGGCCGGGCGGGTGCCCTCGGGGGACCCGGGGCGGGGGCCGGCGGGGCCCGTTTGGGGGTGCGCGACGACGCCTGGGGGCCCCCCGCGGTGACCGCCCGCCGTCGGGGGGGAGGCGTGGGCCGACCCCGCCGGCGCCGGGACCGGGCGGGCGGTCACGGCGGTGGCCTCCAGGTCGTCGTCGTGCACCACGAACGGGTCCAGGCCGGCACCGGCCAGGATCCCGCAGAGCGCACCGGCCTGGCCGGCGCTCACCTCGACCGCCAGGTGCCCACCGGGGGCCAGCCACTCGGCCGCGCCGGCGGCCACCCGGCGCAGCACGGCCAGCCCGTCCGCGCCGCCGTCCAGGGCCACCGGGGCCTCGTACAGCCGCGCCTCGGGCGGCAGCATCGCCACGGCGTCGCTCGGCACGTACGGCGCGTTGGCCACCACCAGGTCCAGCCGGCCCCGCCACCGCACCGGCAGCGGCGCGAACAGGTCGCCCTCGTAGACCGGCACGCCCAGCGGGGCCAGGTTGCGCCGGGCGCAGGCCACCGCGGCCGGGTCGAGGTCGGCGGCGGCCAGCCAGCGGGGCGCCAGCCGGCCGTGCAGCACCAGCGCGGCGGCGCCCGAGCCGCAGCAGAGGTCGAGCACGGCGGGCGCCGGGCCGGCCACCGCCGCCGCGGCGGCGACCAGCAGGGCGGTCCGGCCGCGGGGCACGAACACCCCGGGGTCGACGGCGACCCGCAGGCCGCAGAACTCGGCCCAGCCGAGCAGGTGCTCCAGCGGCCGGCCGGCGACCCGGCGGTCGACCAGGTCGGTCAGGGCCTCGGCCGAATCGGCGGCGGCGATCAGCAGGTCCGCCTCGTCCTCGGCGAAGACGCAGCCGGCGGCGCGCAGCCGCCGGACGAGGGCGGGACGGTCGGGAGAGAACAGGGTGGGAGCCATGGCAGGCCTTTCGGGAACGCTCGTCGGCGCTCCCGGCGTCGCCTAACCCTGGGGCGACGCGGACTCGGAGGGAGCGCCGGTCCGCTGCTGGTGGATCGGTCTCACCTCCTCCGGTCGGGGCCCGTGCGGGCCGTGCTGCCCGTCACCTTAGCGGAGCGTTCCGGCCGGCGTCAGGCCGCGTCCAGCGCGCCGGTCACGTCGGCGACCAGGTCGGCGCCGTCCTCGATGCCACAGGAGAGCCGCACGAAGCCGGGCGCGGTGTCGTCCCCCCACTGGGCCCGCCGGTCGGCGGTGGTGTGCAGCCCGCCGAACGAGGTCGCGGCGGCCACCAGTCGCGACGCGTCGAGGAACCGGGCCACCCGGTCGGCGTCGCCCAGGTCGAAGGAGAGCACGCCGGGCATCCGTCGCATCTGGACCGAGGCCACCTTGTACGCCGGGTCGGCCGGCAGCCCGGGCCAGCGCAGGCCGGTGACGTCGCCGCGGCCGGCGAGCAGCCGGGCCAGCGCCTCGGCGTTGGCGGTCTGCCGGGCCAGCCGCAGGTCCACGGTCGCCAGCGAACGGTGCGCCAGCCAGCAGTCGAACGCCCCGGGCACCCCGCCCGTGGTGGTCCGCCAGGCGGTCACCGCGTCGAGCAGCTCGGCCGAGCGGGTCGCCACGTAGCCGAGCAGCAGGTCGGAGTGGCCGGTGAGGGCCTTGGTGCCGGAGGCGACCACCACGTCGGCGCCGAGCTCCAGCGGCCGCTGCCCCAGCGGGGTGGCCGTGGTGTTGTCCACCGCGACCAGGGCCCCGGCGGCGTGCGCCGCGGCGGCGAGCGCCGGCACGTCGGCCACGTCCAGACCGGGGTTCGCCGGGGTCTCCAGCAGCACCAGCCGGACGCCGTCGAACGACGGGTACGGCCCGGCGGTCGGCACGAAACCGACGCGTACCCCGATGCCCTCCAGGGTGGCGGTGGCGAAGGCGCGCACCGGGAAGTAGCCGTCGGCGGGGAGCAGCACGGTGTCCCCGGGGCGCAGCAGGGCCAGCAGGAGCCCGGTGATGGCCGCCTGGCCGCTGGCGAAGACCCGGCAGTCGCCGCCCTCCAGCTCGCCGACGGCCGCCTCCAGCAGCCGCCGGGTGGGGTTGTCCGGCCGCCCGTACCCGTTGGGGGCCGCCTCCGGCCCCCGCCACGGGTCCAGGTGGTAGGGCGCGGCGAAGACCGGCCCGGGCAGGAAGGGCTGGCCGGGTTCCGGCGCGGGCAGTCCGGCGTGCACGCTGCGCGTGCCGTCACCCCACTCGGTCATCGCCGCCTCACTCGTACGACTCGGGCTTCGCGGTGCGGCTCATCAGGGCGTCCACGGCGAGCCGCGGATCCATCCCCTCGTGGCAGATCCGCTCGATCTGCTCGGTGATCGGCATCTCCACGCCGTGCGCCCGGGCCAGGTCCCGGATGGCCAGGCAGCTCTTGACGCCCTCGGCGGTCTGCCGGGTGGCCGCCTGGGCCTGCTCCAGGGTCTCCCCCCGGCCCAGGTGCTCGCCGAAGGTGCGGTTGCGGGCCAGCGGCGACGAGCAGGAGGCGACGAGGTCGCCCATGCCGGCCAGGCCGGCGAAGGTGATCGGGTCGGCGCCGAGCGCCACGCCCAGCCGGGCGGTCTCGGCCAGGCCGCGGGTCATCAGCATGGCCCGGGTGTTGTCGCCGAAGCCCATGGCGGTGGCGATCCCGTACGACAGGGCGATCACGTTCTTCACCGCCCCGCCCAGCTCGCAGCCGATCACGTCGTCATTGGTGTACGGCCGGAAGTACGGCGTACGGATCGACGACTGGACCAGCGCGGTGCGGCGGCTGTCGGTGCCGGCGACCACGGTCGCGGCCGGCTGTTCGGCCGCGATCTCCGGGGCCAGGTTGGGCCCGGAGACGACCACCACCCGGTCGGCCGGCACCCCGGCGGTCTCCATGATCACCTGGCTCATCCGCTTGGTGGTGCCCAGCTCGATGCCCTTCATGAGGGAGACCAGCGTGGCGTCGGGGTCCAGGTACGGGGTCCACTCGGCGAGGTTGGCCCGCAGCGTCTGCGACGGCACGGAGAGCACCACCACCTCGGCCCCGGCGATCGCCTCCTCCGCGTCCCCGGTCGCGGTGACCCGGTCGGGCAGCCGCACGTCCGGCAGGTAGTCCGGGTTGTGGCGCCCGGTCCGGATCGCCTCGGCCACCGAGGCGCGCCGGGCCAGGATGGTCACCTCCCGGCCGGCGTCGGCGAGGATCTTGGCGAAGGCGGTGCCCCACGAGCCCGCCCCCAGCACCGCCACATGTCCGGTCACTCGGTCACCTCGGGGGTACGCGTCCGGGCCGGCCGCTCCCACAGCGGTGGTGGTGTGCCGCCGCGGATCTCGGCGACCAGGTCCCGGATCCGCAGCATGATGTGGTCGGTCATCTCCTCCAGGATCGCCCTGGTCGGCGTGGCGCCCGCCCACCGGCTCAGGTCGATCGGCGGCCCGGCGACCACGGTCACCGGGGTGCGCGGGCGCAGCCCGATGCGGGCCGTCCGCGGGTCGAACATCTTCTCCGGGCCCACCATGGCCAGCGGGATCACCGGGGCGCCGGTGGCCAGCGCCAGCCGGGCCGCGCCGGTCTTGCCCTTCATCGGCCACAGGTCCGGCTCGCGGGTGGTGGTCCCCTCCGGGTAGATCACCACCGCGCCGCCCTCGTTCACCGCGGCGACCAGCTTGTCCAGCGACCGGGCCGCCTCGACGGTGCCGCGCTCGACCGGGATCTGCTGGCACCGGTGCAGGATCCAGCCGATCACCGGCACCCGGAACACGCTGGCCTTGCCGAGGAACCGCGGCCAGCGCCCGGCGTCGTGGATGAAGTGCGCGGACACCAGCGGGTCCGCGTGCGAGATGTGGTTGGGCACGATGATGATGCCGCCCTCGGGGGGCAGGTGCTCCATGCCCCGCCAGGTGCGCCGCGTCCAGACGGTCAACACCGGCTTCACCAGCACCACGGCGAACCGTGGCCAGAATCCCAGCCTCCGCCGTGCCACCCTGCCTCCTCGTTCCGCCCCACGCGCGCGCACGCCCCGGGACGAAATCATGCCTGCTCGCTCCGGGTCCGGCCAGTGAGGGTACCGCTGCCCGACTGGCAGGATTGTCACGTGCCTGAGCCGACCTGGACCGTGGTGGTGCCGGTGAAGCGCCTCGGGGTGGCGAAGAGCCGCCTCCGGGGCGCGCTGCCCGGCGTACCCCATGAGGAGCTGGCGCTGGCCCTGGCGGCCGACACGGTCCGCGCGGTGCGGGCCTGCCCGGCGGTGGCCGGGGTGCTGGTGGTGACCGACGACCCCCGGGTGGCGGCGGAGGCGTCCGCGGCCGGCGCGGAGGTCACGCCGGACCCGGCCGCCGGGTTGAACGCGGCGTTCCGGCACGGCGCGGCCGCGGCCGGCCCGCGCGCCGCGGTGGCCGGCCTCACCGCCGACCTGCCGGCGTTGCGCCCGGCCGACCTGGCCGCGGCGCTGCGGGCCCTCCCCACCGACGGGGTACGCGGGTTCGTGGCCGACGCCCCGGGCAGCGGCACCGTGCTGCTCGCCGCGCGGCCCGGGGTTCCCCTGGGGCCCCGCTTCGGCCCCGGCTCGGCGGCCGCGCACGCGGCGAGCGGGGCACTCCCCCTGCCCGGCGACTGGCCCAGCCTGCGCCGGGACGTGGACACCCCGGCCGACCTGACCGCCGCCGCCCGGCTCGGGGCCGGCCCGCGCACCGCCGCGCTGCTGGCCCGGGCCGGCCGGAGCGTCGGGTACGGTGCTGGCATGCAGGGCACGGTGGCCACCTACGACGCGTCGACCCGCAGCGGGGTGCTGCTCCTCGACGACGGCACCGAGCTGGCCTTCCCGGCCCGCGCCTTCGACGCCTCCGGGCTGCGGCTGCTCCGGCTCGGGCAGCGGGTCCGGATCGAACGGGACGCCGCCGGCGAGGTCGTCCGGGTGACGTTGCCGACGATGGCGTGACCAACCTCCCCCGAGTTCATTTTCCGTTCACCCTTGTCGGGGAATCATGAGGTGGTGAGCACCCCTCGCGAGCACCCCGACGGTCCCCGTAACCTCGTCGACCCCGGCGCGCCCCGCAACGGCGCGTCGACCCGCGGCGCCGACGGCCGGTTCCGCCGCGTCCGCCCGCCCGAGGAGAGCGTCAGCCCCGATCCCGCGGCGGCGGCCTCCGCCGGGCTGGAGGAGTCCCTCGACCCGGTCGAGGGGCCGGGCGCGCAGGCGGAGGCGCCGGCGGCCCTCCCGCTGCCAGAGGACCGGTTCTTCAACCGGGAGCTCTCCTGGCTCGACTTCAACGCCCGGGTGCTGGCGCTGGCCGAGGACCCCCGCACGCCGCTGCTGGAACGGGCCAAGTTCCTGGCCATCTTCGCCAGCAACCTGGACGAGTTCTACATGGTGCGGGTGGCCGGGCTGAAGCGCCGGCTCTCCGCCGGCCTCCCGGTACGCGGCGGTGACCGGCTGCCGCTGCGGACCCAGCTGGAGCTGATCACCGAGAAGACCGCCGACCTGGTCTCCCGGCACGCCGCCTGCTTCGTCGACGACGTGCTGCCGAAGCTCGCCGAGGCGGACATCCGGATCCTGCGCTGGAGCGACCTCGACGACGCCGAGCGGGAACGGCTGCGCACCTGGTTCCGGGAGCACATCTTCCCGGTGCTCACCCCGCTCGCGGTCGACCCGGCGCACCCGTTCCCGTACATCTCGGGGCGGTCGCTCAACCTGGCCGTCTCGGTGCGCGACCCGGACGGCGGCTCGGAGCTGTTCGCCCGGGTCAAGGTGCCGAACAACGTGCCCCGGTTCGTCCGGGTGGCGCGCGACCAGCCGGGGGTGCGCTTCCTGCCGGTGGAGGACCTCATCTCGGTGCACCTCGGGCAGCTCTTCTCCGGCATGCAGGTGGTCGAGTGCCACCTGTTCCGGGTGACCCGCAACGCCGAGGTGGAGGTGGACGAGGACCGCGACGAGGACCTGCTCCAGGCGCTGGAACGGGAGCTGGCCCGGCGCCGGTTCGGCCCGCCGGTGCGGCTGGAGGTTGCCGCCTCCATCTCCGACCACATGCTGGAGCTGCTCGTCCGCGAGCTGGACATGGACGGCCACGACGTGCTCCGGGTCCGCGGCCTGCTCGACCTCTCGGCGCTCTGGCAGGTCTACGGCGAGGCCGACCGCCCCGACCTGAAGGACCCGCCGTTCGTGCCGGCCACCCACCCCCGGCTCGCCGAGGGCGAGGTGCCACGCAGCGTGTTCGCCACGCTGCGGGACGGGGACGTGCTGGTGCACCACCCGTACCACTCGTTCGCGACCAGCGTGCAGCGCTTCATCGAGCAGGCCGCCGCCGACCCGAACGTGCTGGCCATCAAGCAGACCCTCTACCGCACCAGCGGCGACTCCCCCATCGTCGACGCTCTTGTCGACGCCGCCGCCGCCGGCAAGCAGGTGGTGGTGCTGGTCGAGCTGAAGGCGCGCTTCGACGAGGTGGCCAACATCGGCTGGGCCCGCACCCTGGAGCGGGCCGGCTGCCACGTGGTCTACGGCCTGGTCGGCCTGAAGACGCACTGCAAGACCGCGCTGGTGGTGCGCCAGGAGGGCAACCAGATCCGCCGCTACTGCCACATCGGCACCGGCAACTACCACCCGAAGACCGCCCGGCTCTACGAGGACTTCGGCATGCTCACCGCCGACCCGGAGATCGGCGCCGACCTCACCGACCTGTTCAACGTGCTCACCGGCTACAGCCGGCAGACCGCGTACCGCCGGCTGCTGGTGGCCCCGCAGGGCATCCGCAGCGGCCTCGTCGAGCGGATCGAGCGGGAGATCGAGCACGTCCGGCTGGGCATGCCGGGGCTGGTGCAGTTCAAGGTGAACGCGCTGGTCGACGAGGAGATCACCGACGCGCTCTACCGGGCGTCCCGGGCCGGCGTGCACGTGGACCTGCTGATCCGGGGCATGTGCACGCTGCGGCCCGGGGTGCCCGGGCTGTCGGAGAACATCCGGGTGCGCTCGATCCTCGGCCGGTTCCTGGAGCACTCGCGGATCTTCCGCTTCGGCAACAACGGCGACGCCGAGTTCTGGATGGGCTCGGCCGACCTCATGCACCGCAACCTGGACCGCCGGGTGGAGGCGCTCGTGCAGGTGAGCGACCCGGTGGCCCGGGCCGAGCTGGACCATGTGCTGACCGCCGCGTTCAGCCCCGAGGTGGACGCGTTCGAGCTTGCCGCCGACGGGAGCTGGCACCGGCGTACCGGCACCGACGACACGCCGCTGACCCACCTGCAGGACCTGCTGCTGCACCGGGTCGGCGGGAGGGCGGGCTGAGCGGACCACGGCGCGCTCGGGGCGGGCTTACGGTGAGCGGATGACGGACGACGAGCCGGTGCGGATCCGGGCCGCGGGCGGGGTCGTCTGGCGCCCGGCGGCCGGCGGCGTCGAGGTCTGCCTGGTGCACCGCCCCCGGTACGGCGACTGGTCGCTGCCCAAGGGCAAGCTGGACGCCGGCGAGCACCCGCTGCGGGCCGCCGTCCGCGAGGTCGCCGAGGAGACCGACGTCCGGGCCGTGCCGCAGGTCCGCCTGCCCACCGTCCGCTACCGCAGCGAGGGCCGGCCCAAGGCGGTCGACTACTGGTCGATGCGGGCCGCCGCGCAGGGCGGCTTCCAGCCGGACACCGAGGTGGACGAGGTGGGCTGGTTCCCCGCCGATCAGGCCGTACGCCAGGTCAGCTACCCGCACGACGCCGAGGTGATCGGCGCGTTCGCGGCGCTGCCGCCGGTCACCGCCACCCTGCTGGTGGTCCGGCACGCGCACGCCGGCAAGCGGGGCACCTGGACCGGCCCGGACACCGGCCGGCCGCTGGACGCCGAGGGCCGGGCCCAGGCGCAGGCGCTCGCCGCCCTGGTGGCACTGGTCCGCCCGGCCCGCCTGGTCTCCGCCTCGGCCCGCCGCTGCGTGCAGACCCTCGACCCGGCGGCCGCCCTGCTGGACCTGCCCATCGAGGTGGTCGGCGACCTCGACGAGCCGCGGCCCGGCCAGCAGTTGGACGAGTGCGCCCTGGCCGCCGCGGCCCGGCTCACCGCCCTGGCCGGCGCCGGGGAGACGGTCGCGGTGTGCAGCCAGGGCAAGGTGATCCCGGGCGCGCTGGAGCGGCTGACCGGCCTCTCCGACGACTACACCACCCCGAAGGGCGGCGGCTGGCTGCTCGCCTTCACCGGCGACCGCCTGCTCGCGGCCGACCGCCTCTGAGCCGTTCGGCGCGGCTGCTCAGGGCAGGGCGAGCGTCACCGCGACCGGGAGGTGGTCGCTGGCGGTGCTGCGCGGGGCCACCGCCCCGGACGGGGTGAGACCCGGTGCGACGAAGACGTGGTCGATCTGGGTGCGCGGGTCGTCGGCCGGGCTGGTGCGCAGCGGGCGGGCCGCGGCCAGCGCGTCGACCAGCCCGGCGCGGGTGAACTCGGTGAACGCCGGATCGCCGGGCTCGGTGTTCAGGTCGCCGCCGACGATCAGGGGACGGCCGGCCGCGTACCGGGTGGCGAAGGCCGCCACCTCACGGGCCTGGGCCACCGGGCCCTGCCCCGGCGGGGGTTGCAGGTGGGTGGCGACCACGGCGAGGTCCCGGCCGCCGAGGTCGAGCGTGACGCCGAGCGCCTGCGCCCCGGTCGGCGCGCCGTGCGCCGCGAGGTGTCGGGTGCGGCCGGCCCGCACGGGGAAGCGGCTCAGCACCGCGTCGCCCCACACCGGATCGGCGGCGGGCGCGAAGACGTACGGCATCCGCAGCCGCCCGGCGAGCAGGGCGAGGGTGTCGTGGCCGCCGTTGAGCAGCCAGCCCCGGTCCACCTCGCTGAGCAGCACCACGTCCGGCCGGTTACCGTCGACCGCCCGGGTCAGCGCGTCGAGGTCGAGCCGCCCGTCCAGCCCGAAGCCCATCCGGATGTTGTACGCCACCA
>NZ_JBSSLX010000229.1:0-8872 GCF_053890995.1 Micromonospora sp. I033
GTTGGTGCGCTCCAGCGCCGGCGCGCCCGGCGAGCTGCGCACCTCCCGCAGCGCGTAGCGGGCGGCCAGCGCCCCCGCGCCGACGGCCAGCAGCCGACCCACTCTCACGCGACCCCTCCGATCCGGATGCCCAGCGCGACGCGGTACGGACCGGTCACTGGGGCAGTTTAGGCAGCAGGGCGGCGGCGTTGTCACCGACGCCGTACTGGCCGGCCTTCTTCTCGGTCAGCTGCTGGACCAGGGCGAGGCTGGTGACCAGCTGCCCCTGCACGGTGTTGGCGTTGTCGACGGTGGAGATGGTCTGGGAGAGCACCGGGTCGCCCCGGACCACGGAGACCACGTTGCCGCCGGCCGAGCCCATGCCGCCGACCACGATCGCGCCGGTCCGGTCGAACTGCTCGGCGATCTTCACGACCGACTCGTCCTTCTCCGCCGAGAACTTGTCGACGTAGGGCTGGCCGCTGACCAGCACGACCGCCTCGGCGGCGCCGGAGATCTTGTCCTCCGAGGTGACGTAGCCGGAGGTGGCGTAGTGCTGGACCACCGCCCGGCGATCCGCGTCGGTGACCGCCGGGCTGCCCTGCGGCCGGTCCAGCAGCACGCTGGCGAGCAGCGCGCTGGAGGTCTCCACGCCGTGCCCGTTGCCCGGCAGGCCGGAGGTGGGCACGCTGTTCGGGCGCGCCGCGGTGACCGCCAGCTCCAGCAGGTTGTTGTTGCTGTCCGGGTTGATGAACTTGTCCTGCACGTCGAGCCGGCCGGTCACGTTGGCCCCGGCGAGCTCGAGCATCTTCACCACGCCCTCGGTGTGGTCCCGGCCGCTGGGCAGGCTGAGCACCAGCACCCGCCGGCCGTTCAGCTTGCCGGGGAGGACGACCTGCGCCATCTCGGCGGCGAAGTCCTCCTCCATGTCCAGTTCCTTCTGGAGGTTGTTGACCGACTGGCGCATCAGCGAGTTGTCCTTGCTGAGCCCGTTGACCCGCTCCTTGAGCGAGTCGGCCACCGGCCCGTTGAGGGCGGCCGTGCCGACCACCAGGCCGATCGCCAACGCCAGGAAGACCGCGGTCAGGGACACCACGTGGTAGCGGAAGTTGATCACGCTTGCAGCCTCTTGATCGTCGGGGAGCTAGAAGAGCTGGCCGAGCTGGAACACGAAATTGTCCCACCACTCCGACACCACACCCAAATACGCCTTCCCGACCGTGGAGACCGCCACCGCGGAGGCCATCGCGGCCACCGCCGAGAGGATCAGCAGCAGCAGCGAGGAGCCCGAGATGCTCTGCCGGTAGAGCCGGCTGACGCCCTTGGCGTCGACCAGCTTGCCGCCCACCTTGAGGCGGGTCAGGAAGGTCGAGGCCATGCCGCCCCGGCCCTTGTCGAGGAACTCCACCAGGGTGGCGTGGGTGCCGACGGCCACCAGCAGCGAGGCCCCCTTCTCGTCGGCCAGCAGCATGGCCAGGTCCTCGCTGGTGGCCGCGGCCGGGAAGGTGATCGCCGGCACCCCGAGGCCGTTGACCCGGGCCAGGCCCGGCGCCCGGCCGTCCGGGTAGGCGTGCACGATCACCTCGGCGCCGCAGCGCAGCACGTCGTCGGTGACCGAGTCCATGTCGCCGATGATCATGTCAGGGGTGTAACCGGCCTCGACCAGGGCGTCGGCGCCGCCGTCCACCCCGATCAGCACCGGCTTGAACTCCCGGATGTAGGGGCGCAGCACGTCCAGGTCGGCCTTGTAGTCGTAGCCGCGGACCACGATCAGGCAGTGGCGGCCCTGGAGCTGGGTCTGGATCTCCGGCACGCCGACGCCGTCGAGCAGCAGGTCGCGCTCCTGCTTGAGGTAGTCCATGGTGTTGGCGGCGAACGCCTCCAACTGCACCGACAGCCCCTCCCGGGCGTCGGCCATCGACTTGGCGACCGTCTCGGCGTCCTGGAGGCTGCCGTGCGCGACCGGCTCGTCGCCGACGAACACCGTGTTGCCCTCGATGCGCACGAGGTCGCCCTCGCGGATCTGCTCGAAGACGCTCTCACCGAGGTCGTCGAGGAGCGGGATGCCGGCCGCGATCAGCACCTCGGGGCCGAGGTTCGGGTAGCGCCCGGAGACCGACGGCTTGACGTTGAGTACGGCGGCGACACCGACGGCGACCAGCGAGTCGGCCGCCACCCGGTCCAGGTCGACGTGGTCGATCACCGCGATGTCCCCGGGGCGGAGCCGCCCGACCAGGCGTTTCGTCCGGCGGTCGAGGCGCGCGGTACCGAGGATCGAGCCCGGTTCCGCGTTCCGGGTCCGGCGCAACGTGGGTAGACGCATCGTGACCATCCTGGCATGTGAGGCAGGTTTTGCTGTCGCGACATGCCTGAGCAGGGCCGCCTACCCAGGGAAGCACACCGGAGCGCACGCCGGTGTGCTTGCGCTCACAATCTCGGGATCACGGGCGCCTTTCCTTGGCCGCCACGGCCAGGAGTTCCTCGGCATGCGCGATACCCAGATCCGAGTCCGGCAAACCCGCGAGCATCCGGGCCAGCTCGCGGGCCCGCTCGGTGTCCTCCACCACCCGCACGCCGCTGGTGGTGACCGCTCCCCCGGTGTCCTTGGCCACCACGAGGTGCCGGTCGGCGAACGCGGCGACCTGCGGCAGGTGGGTGACGACGAGCACCTGGTGGCTGCGGGCCAGCCGGGCCAGCCGGCGGCCGATCTCCACCGCGGCCTGCCCGCCGACGCCCGCGTCGACCTCGTCGAAGACCAGGGTGGGCGGGCCGCCGGAGCCGGCGAACACCACCTCGATGGCGAGCATCACCCGGGACAGCTCACCGCCGGAGGCGCCCCGCTGCAGCGGCAGCGCCGGCGCGCCCGGGTGGGCGAGCAGCCGCAGCTCCACCTCGTCGGCGCCGTCCGGGCCGACGCCGGCCTCGACACCGTTGACCGGCAGGCTCGGCTCGGCCCGGCCGGCCGGCCGGGGCAGCACCGCCACCTCGATCCGGGCGTGGGGCATGGCCAGCCCGGCCAGCTCGACGGTGACCTGCTCGGCGAAGCGGACCGCGGCCTCCTGCCGGGAGGTGGAGACGCGGCCGGCCAGGTCGGCCACCTCAGCGGCGAGCCGGGCCGCCTCCTTGTCCAGCTCGTCGAGCAGCTCGTCGGAGGTGTCCAGGTCGGACAGGCGGGTGCGGGCCCGCTCGGCCCAGGCGATGACGCCGTCGACGTCGTCGGCGTACTTCCGGGTGAGCCCGCGCAGCGCGGCCCGGCGCTCGTAGACGGTCTGCAGGCGGGCCGGGTCGGCGTCCAGCGCGGCCAGGTAGGTCGACAGCTCGGCGGAGACGTCGGTGACCAGGGTGGCCGCCTCCTCCAGCCGGGCGGCCAGCTCGCCGAGGGCCGGGTCGGTGCCGGCCTGGGCCTCCAGGGTGCGCCGGGCGGTGCCGAGCAGCGCGGTGGCGTCGGGGGTGTCGTCGGCCGCCTCCACGCCGCCGGCCACGCACTGCTGGGCGAGCTGGGCCGCGGTGCGCAGCCCCTCGGCGTGCTCCAGGCGCTGCGCCTCCGCCTTCAGCTCGTCGTCCTCGCCCGGCTGGGGGTCGACCCGGGTGATCTCGTCGAGGCCGAGCCGGAGCAGGTCGGCCTCCTGGTTGCGCTCGCGGGCGTTGCGCCGCCGGTCGGCCAGGTCGTCGACCACCGCCCGCCACCCGGTGTAGGCCTCACGCAGTGCGTCGAGCAGCTTCTCGTGCTCCGGACCGGCGAACCGGTCGAGCGCGGCCCGCTGCTCGGCCGGGCGCAGCAGGCGGAGCTGGTCGGACTGGCCGTGCACGGCCACCACCTGCTCACCGACCTCGCCCAGCATCGACACCGGCATGCTGCGGCCGCCCAGGTGCGCCCGGGACCGGCCCTCGACGGTGACCGTGCGGCTCAGCAGCACCGAGCCGTCCTCGTCGGGCTCGCCGCCCGCGTCGGTGATCCGGGCGTGCACCGTCTCGGCCACCCGGCCGTCCAGGCGCAGCCGGCCCTCCACCACCGCGCGGCCCGGCTGGGCACGGACCCGGCCGGCGTCGGCCCGGCCACCGAAGAGCAGGCCGAGGCCGGTCACCACCATGGTCTTGCCCGCACCGGTCTCGCCGGTGATGACGTTCATCCCGCCGGTCAGCGGCAGCGTCGTGTCCTCGATGACGCCCAGTCCGGTGATGCGCAGCTCTTCCAGCACAGCACCCGACAGTAGACGCGTCCTCCGACACTTGACCAGCCGGCGCGGGGCAGCCGGTGGAGTCGTACAGTTCTGCCCCGTGCTGGACGTGATCGGCCTGACCCCGGACGAGGAGCAGCTCTACCGCTGCCTGGTGCAGCTCACGACCGCCCGGGTCGGCGAGCTGGCCGAACGGCTGGGCCGCCCGCGCGCGGACATCCTGGCCCAGCTCGACGCCCTGCGCGGCAAGGGACTGGTGCTGCCGACCGGGCCGGAGCCCGACGCGCCGCTGCGGCCGCTGGCGCCCGACGTCCCGCTCGGCGAGGCGCTGCTGCGCCGCCAGGAGGCGCTGGAGTCGGCCCGCGCGGCGGTCACCCAGCTCACCGAGGAGTACCGGGCGGGGATGCGCCGGCACGACGCCGCCCACCTGCTCGAGGTGGTCACCGGCGCCCAGGCGCTCCGGGAGCGGCTGCGCGACCTGCAGAACGGCGCCCGGGCCGAGGTGCTTTGGTTCTGCCGGGCCAACCCGCTGGCCATGCCGGGCCAGGAGAACGCCGAGGAGTTCGACGCGCTCGCCCGCGGGGTCCGCTACCGGGCCATCTACGAGCGGGAGATGCTCCTCGAACCGGGCGCCCTGGCGGACGTCGAGCAGGGCGTACGCGCCGGTGAGCAGGCCCGGGTCCTCGACCGGTTGCCGGTCCGGCTGGCCATCGTGGACGGTCGCACGGCGGTCTGCCCGCTGGTGTCGGAGCGGGGCAGCGGCGAACCGACCGCCGCGGTGATCGGCCGCAGCCAGCTGCTGGACGCGCTGCTCGCGCTCTTCGAGAGCCACTGGCTGATGGCGACGCCCCTGGGCTCGTCCACCCCGCCGGCCGGGCCGGACGGGGACGGCTACCGGCCGGACCCGGACGAGGCCCGCCTGCTGTCGCTCTTCGTGGCCGGCGTGCCGGACAAGTCGATCGCCTCCCAGCTCGGCGTCAGCCGGCGTACGGTGCAACGCCGGCTGGCCGACCTGATGGCGCTCGCCGGCGTGGACACCCGGCCCGGGCTGGCCTTCCAGGCCGCCCGTCGGGGCTGGATCTGAGGGGACGGGGCGGGACGGCACCACGGCCGTCCCGCCCCGCCCCGCGTCAGCGCAGCCCGTACGCGTCGAGCACGGTCTGGTCGACGGTGTTGCCGGCCCGGTCACGGGCGTGCACCCGCAGCGACACCGTGCCGTTCCCGGCCGGCACCAGGGCGCTGAAGCTGGTGCCCGAGCCGGTCACCGGCACCGCCCGCCAGTTCTGGCCGCCGTCGAACGACACCTCGACCCGGACGCTGGTGCCGGTCGGCGCCGGCACGCCGGCCGGCTGACGCAGCGTCAGCCCCAGCCGGTGCGGGTGGCCGCCGGCCACCTCGCCCCGCAGGTCCGCCGGGACGTGGTAGTCCACCTGCAGCAGCGACAGCGGCTGGGCGGCGTCCCCGGCCGGGCGGGCCGAGGTGAACTCCCAGGCCGTCTCGGTACGGGTGGCCCGGGACCACTCGTCGGACGACCGCTTCGTGGTCAGGTCCAGCCGGTAGCGGGCCGCCCCCGGGGTGGTCGGCACGAGTGCCCAGCCGCCGGAGAGGTCGGCGATCTGCTGCCCGTCCCGGCTCAGCCGGCGCTCGACGGTGTCCTGCTCCTCGCCCCAGCCGGCCGGGGCGTAGTGGCCCTCGGCGTCGACGAACTCGGCCACCCGCAGGTTCAGGGTGTCGCCGGTGCGCGTGGGCACCGGCACTCCGCCGCTCGCCGGCACGGCCGGCCGGACCACCGGGGCGTGCCAGGCCTGAGTGACCCGGTCGTCGGCGGCGTACCGCCGGGGCTGCTCGGTGAGCCCGCCGAGCAGCGGCCCCCAGGACCAGGTGAGTCGGTGCAGCACCCGCTGCTGCCACCAGGAGTCTCCGGCGCTGACGAACTCCTGCCGGGTGGTGCCGGTACGCACCGTCCGCTGCTCGTCGTTCCAGGAGTACTCCTGCCAGGGGCGCCAGCTGAACCGCTGCTCAGTGGCCCAGTCGGACCCGCCGGTGTCGGCGTAGCGGGCGGTCACCTCGGCGGTGTTGTCCGCCGTCACCCGGTGCACGATCCGCTCCGGGACCCGCCCCTTCGACACCTGCCAGACGTCGTACAGGTAGGGGCTGTCCACGGTCAGCGTCACGTCCAGGGTCGCGCGGCCGCTCTTCGCCGCCGCGATCATCGGCTGTCCGTCGTCGTACGCCACCACCAGCGACGGGATCGGCAACCGTTCCCCGTCCGGGCGCCAGACCGTCCACGCGCTGCGGTCCGCCGGGCGGACGATGAGCACCATGGCGGCGCCAGCCGCCGTGGCGTCGGCGATCTGGTCCTCCTCGGCGCGGTCGTAGCTGCCGGCCACCAGCGCGGCCGCACCTCGGACCCCGGCCCGGGCCAGCTCGGCGGCGGTGCCGTCGCCCGCCCAGACCAGCGGGAGCTTCCGCCGGCCGGCCGGAGCCGGCGACTGGTGCAGCAGGTTGATGTCCAGCGGACCGGAGACGTTGCTGACCTGGGCGTCCACCATGGGCGCGACCAGCTGCCAGCGGGAGGAGAACTCGAACTCGCCCCGGCTCACCGGCCGCGTCGGGGTGACGTTGACCTGCTGGGTCGTGCTGAAGTTCATGACGCCATGGTCGACCTGCCGCCCGTTGCCGAAGATCCGGTGCTCATAGAAGCTGATCACCGCCCGCTGCTCGGTCGGCTTCGGCGTCTCGATCCGGATCGGAGTGCCCTTGCGCGGGTCGAGCACCACGGTCAGGTCCCGGTCGACGGTCAGCTCGGGGTCGGTGACCAGAGTGAGCTGCTCGTCCAGCGGGGCGCCGTGCTCGATCAGCCCCTGGAGCAGGTACGGGCCCTCCTCCACCTCCACCTGCCACTCCATGCCGGGCAGGAGGAAGCCGAGCCGGTCGGACTCGCGGTGCTCGCCGAAGAGGGTCACCACCGACGCCGTACCCGACTGCCCCCGCATGTCCAGCGCCCTGAGGGTCACGGAGTGCAGCGGGCCGCTGAGGGTGAGGCCCACGGCGGTACGCACGGCGACGCCGTCCGCGCCGGTCGCGACCAGCCATCCACCGTGCACGCCGCGGTCCAGCTTCGCCGGGTCGGCGCGCAGCGGGACGGCCACGCTGCCACCGGCCGGCACGGTCACCTCGGTGTCCTGGAGCGCCACCCCGTCCGGCTCGGCCGCGTCGCTGTCCAGGTTGCGCAGCTCCAGGGCCAGCCGCAGGGACTGCGGGGACGAGGTGCCGTTGGTGTACGTCACGGTCCGCTCCGTCACCGCCCCACCGGTGCTCACCCGGCCGAAGTCGGCGGTGGCCGAGCCGTACACCCGCTGGCTCAGCGCGCGCGCCACGTCGACCCGGCCGCCGCCCTGCTCGAAGACGGTCAGCGCGGGGTTCGCCCTCGTCGTGCTGACCAACGCGTCCTTGAGCTTCCCGGCCGCCCAGTCCGGGTGCTCCTGGGCGAGGATCGCGGCCGCGCCGGCCACGTGCGGGGTGGCCATCGACGTCCCGGACGCCCGGGTGTACGCGTCGTCCACCGGCGTACCCATCGTCGTGCCGGAGGCGCGGGCGGCGACGATGCCGACGCCCGGCGCGGTGATCTCCGGCTTGAGGCCGTTGTCGCCCACCCGCGGGCCGCGGCTGGAGAAGTCGGCCAGGTTGTCGTCGCGGTCCACGGCGCCGACGGTGAGCGCGCCGGTGGCCGCGCCGGGCGACCCGACGGTGCCCGCCGCGCCCTCGTTGCCGGCGGCGATCACGAAGAGCGCGCCGGTCTCGGCGGTGAGGTCGTTGACCGACTGGCTCATCGGGTCGGTGCCGTCGGTGGGCGAGCCGCCGAGGCTCATGCTGACCACCTTCGCGCCGGAGTGGGCGGCCCACTCCATGCCCGCGATGATCCCCGAGTCGTAGCCGCGGCCGCTGTCGTCGAGCACCTTGCCGACCAGCAGCCGCGCGCCGGGCGCGACGCCCTTGCGCAGCCCGTCGGAGGCGGCGCCGCTGCCCGCGATGGTCGCCGCCACGTGGGTGCCGTGGCCGTGCCCGTCGCGGGCGCTGCCGCCGCCGGTGAAGTCCTGCGCCTCGGCGATCCGGCCGGCCAGGTCGGGGTGGGTGGCGTCGACGCCGGTGTCGAGCACCGCGACGCGCACGCCACTGCCGTCCCGGCCGGCCGCCCAGGCCGCCGGGGCGCCGATCTGCGGCACGCTGTGCTCCAGCGCCGGGTGCACCCGTCCGTCGAGCCAGACCCGGGCGATGCCGCCGCCGAGCCGGGGCGTGGCGTCGGCGGTCCGGGCCGCCGGCGCGCCGCGCAGCGTGGTCCACAGGCCGCCGAGGTCGGCCTTGCCGACCCGCAGCGCGGCCCCGTTGATGCTCTCCAGCGGACGGGCCGCGGTGGCGCCGGCCAGCCGCCGGACGCGGCCGGCGGCCGGCTCCTGGTAGCGCACGATCAGCGGCAGCGCGCTCTGCGTGGCGTCGCCGTAGCCCTCGGCGACCAGCTCCTCCACGTCGAACAGGTCCGCGTCGAGCAACCCGGCGGAGAGGTACGGGACGACGTCGCTGGGCAGCACGCGGAGCCCGCCGTCGGCCGCCACGGTGTGGAAGGTGACCCGCTCCCGGCCGGGGCCGGGGCGGACCGTGGCGGCGACCCGGCCGGACGCGGCCGGGGCGAGGTGGACCTGGCCGCCGGTGGTGAG
>NZ_JBSSLX010000230.1:0-8776 GCF_053890995.1 Micromonospora sp. I033
CCGGTGATCCGCTCGGGGTCCGGCGCCGAATCGGTGAGCAGCCGGGTGTACGGGTGGGCCGGGTTCTGGGTGACGGTCTCGCTGTCGCCGCCCTCGACCATCCGGCCGGCGTACATCACGATCGTCTCGTCGGCGAAGTAGCGGGCCGAGGCGATGTCGTGGGTGATGTAGAGGATCGCGATGTTGAGCCGCTGCTTGAGGTCCTGCAGCAGGTTGAGCACGCCGAGGCGGATCGACACGTCGAGCATGGAGACCGGCTCGTCGGCGAGGAGCACCTCCGGGTCGGCGCCGAGCGCCCGGGCGATGGCGACGCGCTGCCGCTGGCCGCCGGAGAGCTCGTGCGGGAAGGCGTCCAGGTAGCGCTCGGGCGGGGTGAGGCTGACCCGGGCGAGCAGCTTGCCGAGGGCCGCCTCCAGGTCCTCGGCGCTGCGCCCGGCGTTGCCGTGGATCCGCAGCGATCGGGTGAGGTGGTAGCGGACGGTGTGCACCGGGTTCAACGACGCGAAGGGGTCCTGCAGGATGAGCTGGACCCGCCGCACGTACGACCGGAACGGACGACCGCCGCGCACCCTGGTCGACGTGCCGTGCAGGCGAAGGTCGCCGGCGGTGCGGGGGTAGATCTGGGCCAGCAGCCGGGCCACCGTGGACTTGCCGGAGCCGGACTCCCCGACCAGCGCGGTCACCCGTCCACGCCGCAGCGCGAACGACACGTCGTCGACGGCGTGCACGACTGCCGGCGTCCGGGAGAAGAGGTCACGCAGCCGTCTGCGGACGGGGAAGTGCTTGGTGAGGCCGACGGCCTCCAGCACCACCTCGTCGGCCGGCGCCGCCGCGCTCTCGCTCAACGTCATGCCGAGTTCCTGTCTGGGATTTGCCGTGTCATGGACGTGGGTGCCGCCTCCCCGGCCTGGGCCGGGGAGGCGGCACCGGGGTGTCAGCCGTTGGCGGGCTTCAGGTGCAGGACCACGTCCAGCGCGTTGGGCTGGGTGGGCTGCATCGCGCCGTACGGGTTCGAGTCGTCCGGCCAGCCGGTCCAGTTCTTCGTGCTGTACGCGCCGCCGATGTTGTCGGCGCCGACCGGGATCATCGGCATCTGGTCGACGAAGATCTTCTGGAGCGTGTTCATGGCGGTGGTGCGGGCCGCCTCGTCGGTGGCGCTCGCGTAGGCGACCAGGGCGTCGGTCGCCTCCTTGCTGTTGAAGCGGCCGAAGTTGCCCGCCGGGGAGGCGGTGCCGATCGGCTTGAGCTGCCGGCCGTCCATGACCGTCCGGTAGATGTCGTACGGGGTGGCGCCGCCCTCGGTCCACCGGAAGGTGGCCTCGAAGTTGCCCTGCTCGACGTTGCGGAACCAGGCGTCCTGGTTGGCCTTGTCGATCGTCGCGGCGATGCCGATCTTCGCCAGGTTGCCCTTCACGATCTCGAGGCTGGTCTGGTAGTCGGACCAGCCGGCCGGGTCGGTCAGCTTGATCGTGACGGCCTTGCCGGTCTTGTCCTTGAGGGTGTTGCCCTCGAGCTTGTAACCGGCGCCGGTGAGCAGCGCCTTGGCGCCCTCGACGTCGACCTTGTGCTCCTGGCCCTTGAACTCCGGCGCGATGAACGCGTCACCGGCCGGGCTGGGCAGGCCGGTCACGCTCTTCACCAGCGGGTGGAAGTACGCGGCCTCCGCCGTGGTGAAGATGTCCTCGCGGTCGATGACCATGTTCATGGCACGGCGCAGCGCCGGGTCGTCGAACGGCTTCTTCGTGGTGTTGAGGTAGAGGCCGTGGATGCCCAGGATCGGGGGCGCCCACACCTTGTGGTGCTCCTGGTCCTTGGCGACGAACACCGTCTGGTAGTTGGGAATGAAGACGAAGCTCCACTCCGACTCGCCGTTGGCCAGGGCGGTGGTCTGCGCGCTGTTGTCCGTGTAGGAGGTGTAGCGCAGTTCCTTCACCTTCGGCAGGTCCTGCCAGTAGCCCTTGTCGCGCACGGTCAGGGTCATGCTGGCCGGGGTGAACGACTTCAGGGTGTACGGGCCGCTGCCGACCGGCTGCTTGACGGCGTCGGTCGTCGGGTCGCTGATCTTCTCCCAGATGTGCTTGGGCACGATCGGCACCCGCCACAGCACCTTCTGCTGGTTCACGAACTGCGGACTGGCCATCTTGATGGTGACCTCGTTGCCGCTGGCGGTCGCGTCCGTGTAGGGCACGCCCTGGTCGTTGAGCGCCGGGAACTTCTTGACCAGGTTGTAGGTGAAGGCGACGTCCTCGGCGGTGACCTTCTGCCCGTCCGACCAGGTGGCGTTGTCGCGGATGGTGACCTTCACCGAGGTGTAGTCCGGCGACCACTCGGCCTTGGTCGCCAGCCACGGCTTGAACGGGTCGGCCGGCTTGACCGGGTTCCACATCATCAGCGGCTCGAAGATCTGCCACCGGTAGCCCAGGGAGGCCGCGGCCGAGGTGGTCAGGAACGGGTTGTTGTTCTCCGCCTGCGGCCCGTTCGGCATGCCGACGTTCAGCACCGTGGCCGCCTGGCCGTTCTTCTTGTTGGCGTTCGGGCTGTCGCCGCACGCGGCGACGCCGGTGGCCATCGCGCCGGCCAGCGCGACGGCGAGGAGTTGCCTTCTTCTCATGGAGGTCTCCCTCGGTGGTCCCGCAATCCTCGAGCGGGATGTGGTGGATGGAGGGTGTGCGGTGGTACCACCGGTGGGCGCGGTGCCCGCCGGTGTGGGTGGTGGATACAGCGGTGGCGAGGTCAGGTGCTGCCGGTCGAGGCGCGGACGGTGAAGCTGGTGGGAATGACGGTCGGGGTGTCCGGCAGCGGCCTGCCGGCGAGGTGGGCGATGAGGGTGCGGGCGGCGGCGGCCCCCATCTCCCGCAACGGCTGGCGGACCGAACTGAGCGGTGGATGGGTGTGCCCGGCCAGGGGCAGGTCGTCGAAGCCGACCACCGCCACGTCGTCCGGGACCCGCCGGCCGGCATCCCGTAGCGCCTGGAGCGCACCGGCCGCGGAGAGGTCGTTGTGCGCGAAGACGGCGTCGAACGGCACGCCGTCGGCGAGCAGGCGCTCCACCGCGGTCCGTCCACACTCGAAGGTGAAGTCGCCCTCCACGACGAGGGCGGGGTCGATGGGCAGGCCGGCGTCGGCGTAGCCGTCCGCGAAGCCGGCGAGCCGTTCCCGGGTGCACCCGAAGCGGCGCAGGCCGGTGACGACCAGCGGTCGCTTACGCCCGTGCGCCAGCAGGTGCGCCGCGGCGGCCCGTGCGCCGGACTCGTTGGTGGTCCGGACCGACGGGAAGCCGGGCTGGTGCCCGCGGTCGTCGATGAGGATGACCGGCAGGCCGCGCTCGTGCAGTTCGGTGATGTAGTCGAGGGTGCCCTCCGGCTCGACCACGAGCAGGCCGTCGAAGGACTTCGCGGAGACCTGGGAGGCGAACCGCCGCATCGACTCGTCGCCGTGGGTGCAGGTGAACAGCAGCATGCCGTAGCCCTCGGCCTCGACCACGTCGGCCGCGCCCTGGAGCACCTCGCCCATCCAGGGCCAGGTCAGGGCGGGCACCAGCATGCCGACCACCCGGGTGCGCCCGCGGGCCAGGCCCACGGCGCGGGCGCTCGGCACGTACCCGAGGGCGTTGATGACCGCGCGGACCCGGTCGGCGGTGCGGACGTGCACCTCGCCCTTGCCGTTGAGCACCCGGGAGACCGTCGTCTTGCTCACGCCCGCCCGGGTGGCGACGTCGGCGATGGTGATCGGCACGTGACGCTCCCGGGTCGCAGGGGTGAGGGGGATGTTTCGGAACCGGTTGCGGAAGCGGTTCCGTCGCAGTCAACCGAAGTGGCGGCAGTCACGTCAATAACGGGCGGGTAACGAAACATGGCTAAGTTCGAAACCTGAAAAAAGTGCCTCTGGACAGCCCGGCGGTTCGTCGGTGTGGGAGGGTGTCGATGCGCCGAAACGGGTCGACCGCGGAGCGCGGCGGGCCTAACCTGACCGCCGCCCCGCCGCCGACCGGCCTCCGCCGGGCGGAGTCAGGCCGGCCCGGTGCGGGCGTAGACGTCGCCGGAGTTCACCTCGTACGGCAGCTCCCGCAGGTATGCCGCCACCTCGCCCGCCGGCCGCCAGCCGGGCAGGGCGAACGCCATCTCGTCGCCGAGCGCCACGGTGAACCCGGTGAAGCCCAGTCCGGTGAGCCGGTCGAGGCAGAGCGCGGCCAGGTCGCGCGCGATGGTGGTGAACTCGAACGACAGCGCCGGCAGCGGGCGGCTCAGGCCGGCCAGCACGGCGTCCTCGAACCCCTCCACGTCGATCTTCACGAAGGCCGGTGCCCCGTGCGCGGCGACCAGGCTGTCCAGCGTCGTGCCGGCCACCTCGATCTCGGCGTCCCAGATCTCGTGTGACCAGCCGCCGGCCCCGTGGGCGGCCCGCAGGAACCCCGCCGACGCGGTGGAGATCGTCGGGTTGGCCGAGTTCACGTGCAGCCGCACCGGCCCGGTCCGCGCCCCGCACGCCGCCTCCACCACGGTCACCCGGTCGTCGCCCGCGTACAGGGCGCGCAGGGCCCGGGTGCAGAGCGGCTGCGGCTCGACGGCCACCACCCGGGCGCCGAGCCGGCGGAAGCTGCCGAGCCGGTCGCCCACGTGCGCGCCCACGTCGAAGACCAGGTCGCCGGGGCGGACCAGGGGCGCGTAGAAGGCGTCCATCGCCGCCTCGCGGGCCGGGTCGCCGTAGTACGCCTCCAGCGAGCGGCGCAAGCCCGACATGGTGGGATCCGCCTTGAGCGCCTCGATCACCCCGATATGACCGCCCACCATTCCGACGCTAGCCGCGCCGGCCTTTTCGTGAGCCTCTTTCGGGCGAGCCCGTGCCCCCGCCTCAGCCCAGCCTCCTAGGAAGCTTTAGAGGGAGTGGGCGGGGTCCCTGCCAGAAGAACCGGCAGCTCGGCTGCACAGGCATGGGCCGTCCCGAGCGTCGGTGGAACGCCATGTCGGTCTCATCGCTCCTGAGACCTACATGGCGTTCCACTCACGACCGTCCCGGAGCGGGAGGCGGCCGGCCGAGCGGGGCGTCCGCCAGCATCTCGGGGACTGCCGACAGCGGTGCGTGGCGGCACGTTGCGTCCCGTCCCCGGCCGGCGGCCCTACAGGGGAGGAGGGCGGGAGCGGCCCACCGGAGCGATCCGCCCGGAGCGGCGCTCCGACTTCGGCACCCCGGCCATCCGCAGCAGCGGCGCCAGCGGCAGATTCACGCGGCCCAACCCGAGCGAGCGCCCGGGTTGCCCCCGGATTCACGGTGTCTCGACGACCTCCTGGCCGAGGGGCCAGAGCGCCGCGGGGACGAGCTTGAAGTTGGCCACCCCGAACGGGATGCCGATGACCGTCACGCAGAGCGCGACGCCCGCGAGGATGTGGGAGAGAGCCAGCCACCAGCCGGCCAGCAGCACCCAGAGCACGTTGGCCAGGCCGGACGGCACGCCGGCGCCGGGTTTCGGCGCGAGGGTGCGGCCGAACGGCCACAGCGCGTACGAGGCGAGGCGGAGCGAGGCCAGCCCGAACGGGATGGTGATCACCAGGGCGAAGCAGATGAGGGCGGCCACGCCGTAGCCGAGGGCCAGGACGAATCCGCCGCCGAAGACGAGCCACAACAGGTTCAGCAGAAACCGAAGCACACTCTCATCGTGGCGGCCGCCCGCAACGCGCTCCCAGCCTCATCCCGAGATCTTGGCGAGTTGTCGTTCGCACCGAACGGAAACTCTCCAAGATCCGCTGCCGCGCCGAGGCGCCGTACCCCCAGCGGACCGTCGATCATGGAGTTTTCCGCGACGGAAAGCGTCTTCCAGTCCGCTAACCCCATGATCGACGGGGCGAGCGGGGAGGACCGGGGACCTATTGGCCGGCGCTGAGGCGGTGGCGCAGCGCGAGGTGGAGCACCAGGCGCCGGTCCGGGTCGTCGAGGGCCGTGCCGAACAGCTCGCGCAGCCGGCGCATCCGGTAGCGCACGGTCTGTGGGTGGGTGTGCAGGTCCTCTGCGACGGCGACCACCTGCCCCTGTCGGCGCAGCCACCCGTGCAGGGTCTCGGCCAGGGCCCGGCGGGCGGCGGGCCGCAGGCCGGCCAGCGGCGCGAGGCAGGTGTCGGCGAGGTGGTCGGCCAGCCCCGGCTCCCAGCGCAGCAGCAGGGTGAGGAGCTGGTCGTCCCCGGCCACCGGGTCGGCCGGCAGCACGCCGTCGCGGCGCAACGCGAGGGCGCGTCCGGAGATCCGGTACGACAGCCGGGCCCGGCCCAGCGCCACGCTCGGCCCGAGCGCCGCCCGTCGGCCGGTCAGGGCCTGGCGGGCCCGGTCGAGCCGCCCTGGCGTGCCCGGGTCGGGCAGCACGATCCGGACCGCGTCGTCGATGACCGTGGCGATCGCGCCGCCGCCGATGGTGCTGCCCAGGTGTTCGGCGTCGTCGCCGTCGACGCTGAGCACGGCGACCGTCCGGGGCAGTGGCCAGCGGGCCGCGTCGGCGGCGGCGCGCAGCGCGGCCTCGCCCGGCGACTCCGGCTGGACGAGCAGCGTGATCAGCCGCCGCCGAGTGGTGGCCCAGTCCCGCGCGGCGTCGCGCTGCTCGTCCAGGTACCCCTCGGCGGCGGCGCCGGCCAGGGCGTCGACGTAGCCGAAGAGCGCGCCGGCGACCACGTACAGGTCCGCCGGGGCGGGGCCGGCGGACGTCGTGTGCGCCACCAGGAAGGCCCACATCTCCCGGCCACCCAGGGTGAGTACGGCGCGCAGCGCGTCGACCCGGTGCCCCTCCCGGTATTCGGTGCGGCCGAGCGCGTGGAAGACGGCCCGGGTGGCGGTCAGGTCGCGGGCCGGCTCGGCGGCCGCGTCGACGAAGGCGTCCACGGCGGTTCGCACGCCGAGGGCCAGCCCGCGCCCCTGCCCGCCGGTGAGCGAGCGGCCCTGCGTCCGCATGGCGGCCCGGACGGTCTCCAGGATCCGCCCGTGCAGCGGGGCGCGGAGGCCGCGCAGCTGCTCGCCCACCGCCGGCGCGAGGTGGGCCAGGCCGGGCTCGATGTCGAGCAGCGTGTCGGCCATCATCGGCTCCTTGTCATCGAGGTGATAAATCCGGTGGCGGATCATGCGCGTCCCGACCAAGGATTTTGGCACCAGGCTACGTACGGTCGGTGCCGTGGATAGCGATGTGATCGTGGTGGGGGCCGGGCTGGCCGGGCTGGTCGCCGCCGCCGAGGCCGCCGACGCCGGCCGGCGGGTGCTGCTGCTGGACCAGGAGCCGGAGCAGAACCTCGGTGGGCAGGCCTGGTGGTCGTTCGGCGGGTTGTTCCTGGTCGACTCGCCCGAGCAGCGCCGGATGGGCATCCGGGACTCCGTCGAGCTGGCCTGGCAGGACTGGACCGGCAGCGCCGCCTTCGACCGTCCGGAGGACCACTGGCCGCGCCGGTGGGCCGAGGCGTACGTGCACTTCGCGGCCGGGGAGAAGCGGGCCTGGCTGCGGAGCATGGGCCACCGGGTCTTCCCGGTGGTGAGCTGGGCCGAGCGGGGCGGGGGAGCGGCGCACGGGCACGGCAACTCGGTGCCCCGGTTCCACGTCACCTGGGGCACCGGCCCGGGCGTGGTCGAGCCGTTCGCCCGGCGGGTCCGCGCCGCGGCCGAGCAGGGCCGGATCCGGCTGCTGTTCCGGCACCGGGTCGACGAACTCGTCACCAGCGGTGGCGCGGTCACCGGCGTGCGCGGCGCGATCCTGGCCCCCGACGACGCCCCGCGCGGCCGACCCACCTCCCGGACGGTCGTGGGCGACTTCGCGTACGGGGCGCAGGCGGTGATCGTGACCTCGGGCGGGATCGGCGGCGACCACGACCTGGTCCGGCGGGCGTGGCCGGCACGGCTCGGCACCCCACCGGCCCGGATGGTGACCGGGGTGCCGGCGTACGTCGACGGCCGGATGCTGGCCGTCACCGAGGCGGCGGGTGGTCAGGTGATCAACCCGGACCGGATGTGGCACTACACCGAGGGCCTCCGCAACTGGGACCCGGTCTGGCCGGGGCACGGCATCCGCATCCTGCCCGGGCCGTCCTCGCTCTGGCTCGACGCGACCGGCGAGCGGCTGCCGGCGCCGCTGTTCCCCGGCTTCGACACCCTCGGCACGCTGCGCCACCTGCGGGCCACCGGCCACGACTACAGCTGGTTCGTGCTCACCCAGAAGATCCTGGAGAAGGAGTTCGCGCTGTCGGGCTCGGAGCAGAATCCCGACCTCACCAACCGCAGCGTGCGGCAGGTGCTCCAGCGGGTCCGCCCCGGCGCGCCCGGGCCGGTGGAGGCGTTCAAGCGGCACGGCGCGGACTTCGTCGTCGCCGACGACCTGCCGGCACTGGTCGACGGGATGAACAAGCTGGCCGCCGAGTGCGGCGGGCCGCAGCTCGACGCCGTGGCGGTGCGCCGGCTCGTCGAGGCCCGGGACCGGGAGATCGCCCACCCGTTCGGCAAGGACGCCCAGCTGCACGCCATCCGCGGCGCCCGCCGCTACCGGGGTGACCGGCTGATCCGGGTCGCCACCCCGCACCGGCTGCTCGACCCGGCCGCCGGCCCGCTGATCGCCGTGCAGCTGCACGTGCTGACCCGCAAGACGCTCGGCGGCCTGCACACCGACCTGTCCGGCCGGGTGCTGCGCCCCGACGGCGAACCCCTCGCCGGGCTGTACGCCGCCGGTGAGGTCGCCGGTTTCGGCGGCGGCGGCATGCACGGCTACAACGCCCTGGAGGGCACCTTCCTGGGCGGCTGCCTCTTCTCCGGCCGCACCGCCG
>NZ_JBSSLX010000231.1:0-8773 GCF_053890995.1 Micromonospora sp. I033
CTGTTCTACCCGTTCCTGGAGGCCCGGCACCTCAAGGACTACAAGCACCACAACCTGCTCCAGCGGCCCCGGGACACTCCGGCCCGGACCGCGGCGGGCGCCATGGCGGTCGGGTTCTTCCTGGTCCTGACGCTCTCCGGCGGCAACGACGTCATCGCCGACAAGTTCCAGATCAGCCTGAACGCGATGACCTGGGCCGGCCGGATCGGCCTGCTGGTCGTCCCGCCGCTGGCCTACTACCTCACCTACCGGATCTGCCTGGGTCTGCAGCAGCACGACCGGGAGGTGCTGGCCCACGGCGTGGAGACCGGCATCATCAAGCGGCTGCCCGACGGCCGGTTCGTCGAGGTCCACCAGCCGCTCACGTCGGCCGACGGGCACGACGGGCACGCCCCGGCGCTGGAGTACGTCGGCTGGGTGGTGCCGAAGAAGATGAACCGGCTCGGCGCCCTCGGGCCGGCCGTCCGGGGCTTCTTCTACCCGATCGAGAGGCCGGCCGAGGCACCGGTCTCGCCGGGTCACCCGCCGGTCGAGCCCCGGCCGGAGCGGGAGGAGATCGGCAGCGGCGAGAGCCGCCGCTGACCCGCCCGGGTACGACTGACCGTGGCGCCCGCCGGATCATCCGGCGGGCGCCACGGCCTTTTCACGCCCGGCCGTCCCGTTCCGCCCACGAGACGCCGGTCGGCCCCGCTCCGGTGTCCCGCCACCCCCGGACACGGACGGGTGGAATCGCAGGAATAACCCCGGTCAGCCGGGTATCCGTGCGGTCCAACGTCTCAAGGGGGGGAACGCATGTTGGGAATCAAACGCCTGGGCCTGCTGGCCGCGCTGGTGCTCGTGGGACTGGCACCCGCCGCCGCGGCCCAGGCCGCGGCGCAGCCGTCGACGCAGGACACCCAGTATCTGCAGGCGGTGCACCAGGTGAACCTGTTCGAGATCACCGCGGGTAACCTGGCGCAGCAGAAGGGCCAGAACCAGCAGGTCAAGGACCTGGGCAAGATGTTCGTGACGGACCACACGCAGCTGGACCAGACGGTGCAGTCCACCGCCCAGCAGCTGAACGTCCAGCTGCCGGCCGACCCGACCGCCGACCAGCAGCAGGTCCTCGACCGGCTGAACAACCTGAGCGGCGCCGAGTTCGACAAGGCGTGGGTGACCGCCCAGTTGGCCGGCCACGTCCAGGCCATCCAGGCCACCCAGACCGAGATCTCGCAGGGTTCCGAGCAGTCGGTGGTCCAGATCGCCCAGGACGCCCTGCCGGTCCTCCAGGCGCACTACGACGCGCTGGTGGCCCTGGCCCAGACCCTGGGCGTCCCGGTCCCGCAGACCAGCGCCAGCGGCACGCCCAGCCCGGGCGGCACCACGTCGCCGGCTCCGGGTGGTACCGAGTCGCCGGCTCCGGGCGGCACCGGCACCGAGGAGCCCGCACCGGGCACCACGGAGACCCCGGCGCCCGGCCAGAGCTGACGCGTACGGCCGATCGGTGGCCGGTCCGCCCCACGGGGGTGGACCGGCCACCCGCGTACGGGTCAGTCGGCGTTGGCCAGGCCGATCGCGAACGCCTCCTCCAGGTCGTGCTGGGAGTAGGCGCGGAACGCGATGTGCGACTCGGTGTTGAGCACACCGGGCACCTTGGAGATGCTGCCGGCGATGACCTGGGCGATCTGCTCGAACTCGCGGACCCGGACCATGGCGATCAGGTCGACGTGCCCGGCCACCGAGTAGACCTCGCTGACACCGGGCAGGTTGGCCAGCGTCTCGGCCACCTCGGGAATGGAGTCGGTGGCGCAGTCGATCAGCACGATCGCGGTGATCACGGGACATTTCTCCGTTCGTCGGCGTCGAGGCCCATGCTAAGGGCTGCGGCGGTCACCGGGCCGCCGGGACGGTCAGGTCGGTGCCGGCCCGGATCACCCCGCTGAGGCGTTCCCCGGCGGCGACCGTCGCGCCGGGCCAGACCACCGAGCGGTCCACCGCGCCGCGCACCACCGCGGCCGCCCCGACCACCGAGCGGGTGATCCGCCCGTCGACCGTGGCCGACGGGTCGACCAGGCCGCCGGGGCCGGCCGCGTGCAGGTTGGCGGCCAGGTAGTCGGCCGGGGTGCCGGTGTCGTAGAAGGTGCCCCGGTAGGGGACCACGGTGAGCGCGCCGGCCGCCTCCGCCGGCCGCCAGACCGCCCGGACCAGGTCGCCGAAGCTCGCCGGCAGCTCGCGGACCAGCCGCCAGGGCAGCAGCGAGAACCCCACGAACCGGTGGCCCTCGAACGTGCCGGGGGCCGCCGGGTCGTCCGCCGGCTGGCCGAGCAGGCGTACGCTCCGCCCGTCCCAGCCGTCCAGCAGCGCCGCCAGGTCCGGCCCCGGCGGGGCGTCCGGATCGGACAGGTACGCGTCGGCATTGCCGACCAGCACCCCCCGCCCGGCGATCCAGTCCCGCAGGTTGCCCACCCCGCCGGCGGTGCCGAGCGGGTCGCCCCGCTCGACGGACAGGTGCGCCCGGCCGCCCACGTGCGCCACCACCTGCCCGCCCAGGTAGCAGGCGTTCACCGCGACCCGGTCCGGCCCGGCCAGGCCCAGCCCGGCCAGCCGGTCCAGCGCCCGGTCGAGCAGCGGCACGTTGGCGACCGGGCAGAGCGCCTTGGGCAGGCGCTCGGTGAGCGGGCGCAGCCGGGTCCCCTCGCCGGCGGCGAGCACCACCGCGCAGACGTCCACGGCGGCCCGCCAGCCGGTCGCGGCCGCCGCCCGGGGCGCGGTCACGCGGCCGGTGGCGCCGCCGGCGGGACCTCGCCGGCGCGCGGGCCGATCCCGTAGTAGCGGAGCAGGTTGGCGGTGGCCCGGCTCAGCCGGGGCAGGTCGTCCAGCGGGTGCCAGGCGGCCTCGAAGACCTCGGCCCCGTCCACCGTCAGGTCGGTGCGGGAGGCCGGCACCTCGGCCTCGAAGACCACGTCCACCCAGCCCTTGGCGTGCACCACGGCGTTCGGCACGGCCGGGCGGAGCCGGTCGGGGGAGAGCCGGATGCCGGACTCCTCGTACAGCTCGCGGGCCGCACCGACCACCGGCGCCTCGCCGCGCTGGAGCAGCCCGGCCGGAAGGGTCCAGCTGTGGCCGGGTGGCTGGCGCAGCAGCAGGATCCGCCCCGCCCCGTCGGCCTCGGCGTCCCGGACCAGGGTGACCGCGCCGACGATGTACTTCGGCACGGCGAGCCGGACCAGCCGGCGCCGCAGCGGGACGGGGAGCCGGTAGAAGATCTGGTAGCCGAGGGCCCGGCCGGTGGCACGCGCGCGGGGGATCATGCCTGTAAGGCTAGTGGCCGGGCGGCGTCGGCGGATGAGTGGAGTTCGGCTACTGCCGGTGGTCGACCAGATCGATCAGCTGCCGGACCACCGTGTCGGGCTCCACGGTGCGGTCGAAGACCGCCACCAGCAGGGTCTCCAGATCGGGGTAGCCCAGCTCCTCGGAGAGCCGCAGCAGCGGCAGGTCGCTGGCCAGGCCCCGGTCGTGCTTGCGCAGCGCCAGGCCGATGGTGGCCCGGCCGAGGCGTACCTTGTCGGCGATCGAGATGCCCGGCTCGGTGTGCTCGGCGAACCAGCGGTTGATCTGCATCTGGGCGTGCGGGGACTTGACGAAGCCCAGCCACTCCCGGCGCGGCCCGCGCGGCGCCACGTCGACCTCGAAGCCGCTCTCCGCGTCGCTCTCGGTGAAGATCTCCACGACGTCGCCCTCCTCCAGTTCGGAGGAGAGCGGGGCGAGCCGGCCGTTGATTCGCGCGGCGAGGCAGTGGTCGCCCCGCTCGGTGCCCAGCTCGTAGGCGAGGTCGACCGGGGTGGCTCCGGCCGGCAGCACCACCTGCCGCCCGTCGGCGACCACCTGGATCTGCGCCTCGGCCAGGTCGCAGCGGAGCGACTCCATGAACTGGGTGGGGTCGACCGTCTCCTGCTCCCAGTCGAGCACCCGGCGCAGCCAGGCCAGCTCGTCCGCCCGGTCGGCGGCCCGGCCGGTGGCGCGGGGAAAGCGGTAGTCCGCGGCCACGCCGTATTCCGCGGCGCGGTGCATCTCCTCGGTGCGGATCAGCACCTCGACGGTCCGGTCCTGCGGGCCGCAGACGCTGGTGTGCAGGGACCGGTAGAGGTTGTTCTTCGGGGAGGCGATGAAGTCCTTGAAGCGGCCCGGCACCGGCCGCCAGAGCCCGTGCACCGCGCCGAGCGCGGCGTAGCAGTCGGTGGCCGGGCCGTCCACCACGATGGCGATGCGGGGCAGGTCGTAGGGCGCGGCGTGGTCGCCGGCCACCGTGTCCTTCCAGATCGAGTAGAGGTGCCGGGGTCGGGGGCCGACCTCGGCGTCCACCCGGCTGCGCCGCAACGCCACCCGCGTCTTCGCCACCACGTCGTCGAGGTAGGCGTCCCAGCCCGGCCGGTCGTGCACGAACCGGGCGATCCGCGCGTGCTCCTCCGGTTGCAGGTGCAGCAGGACCACGTCGTCCAGCTCGCGTTTCAGGGTCTGGATGCCCAGCCGGTCGCAGAGCGGGACGAGCACCTCCTGGGTCTTGCGGGCGATCCGCTCACGGGAGGCGGCCGACCGGACCCCGAGGGTGCGCATGTTGTGCAGCCGGTCGGCCAGCTTGATGATCAGCACCCGGACGTCCTTGCCGGCCGCCACGATCATCTTGCGTACGGTCTCCGCCTCGGCGGCCTTGCCGTAGAACGCCTTGTCGAACTTGGTCACCCCGTCGACCAGGTGGGCCACCTGGCGGCCGAAGTCCTCCTGGAGCGCCTGGAGGGTGTAGCGGGTGTCCTCCACCGTGTCGTGCAGCAGCGCGGCGACCAGGGTGGTGGTGTCCATGCCGAGGTCGGCGCAGATCTGGGCGACCGCCAGCGGGTGGGTGATGTAGGGCTCGCCGCTCTTGCGGAACTGGCCGCGGTGCATGTTCTCGGCGATCGTGTAGGCCCGCCGCAGCACCGTGGCGTCGGCGCTGGGATGGATGCCGCGATGGGCGCGGACCAGCGCGGTGACCGGGTCGTTGTCGGTGGTGGGCCAGGTGAGCAGGGAACGCAGCCGACGGGAGAGCGGTAGCTCGCCGGGCTGGGTCGGGAGGGCGCCGCCCAGGGCGGCGCCGTGTCCGGCGTCGACGTCCACCTGGGACACCTCCTCACCCCGGCCCTCGGTCGCCGGGACCGGCGACCGGGAGCAGGCCCGCGAATCGGGCAGGACTGCACTTCTCTAACAGCCTAAGGGAGTTGACGTAGTCCGATCGGACACTTGGTCATGAGCGTTCGGTTGAGAGTTGGCGGGACCCGCCGTTCTCCGCCTTGCTCAGCAGGTCGCGGAAGCGGCCCGCGCCGGCGACCGGCGAGGCCCACCCGGCCGTGGTCTCGACCAGCCGGGTCTCCGGTCGCTCCAACCAGGACAGGATCCGCTCGGTCTCCTCGGCGGTGGCGGCCGGCACCGGGCCGTGCCCGGGCAGGACCGTCTCGGCGGTGGCCCGGATGGCGGCGATGGTCGGTCGCGGGTGGACACCGGGCGGGGACACCCCGGCCCCGGCCAGCCGGCCGTGGCGGACCAGGGCCAGCTCCCAGCCGCCCCGGGCGGCCGGCCGGGCGGCGGCCAGCTCGGCGATGCCGGTGAGCGCGGCCAGCCGCTGCATCCGGACCGCCGCGCGGAGCACCGCGGCCAGCCGGCTGCGGACCACGGCGGCCTCCTCGTAGCGCTGGGCGCGGGAGAGCACCTCGATCCGGGCCAGCAGGGCGTCCACGACGACCTGCGGGTCGTCCCGGGTGGCGGTGCGGAACGGGACGGCGGCGCGGTGGTCGTACTCCTCCGGGGTGATCCGGTGCTCGCAGGGCGCCGGGCAGCGACCCAGCTCGGCCAGCGCGCAGGCCGGCATGGTGGTGCGCCGGGACAGCCGGTGGGTGCACTGGCGCAGCGGCACCGCGTCGTGGAACCCGGCGGCGGCCAGCTCGGCGGCCTGCCTGGACCGGAACGGGCCGAGGTAGGCCGAGTCGGTGGGGGCGAGGTCGCGCACGATCGACAACCGCGGGTAGGCCTCGTCGGTCAGCTTCAGCCAGACCTGGCGCTCCGGATACTTCGACCGCCGGTTGTACGGCGGCGCGTGCGCGGCGATCAGCCGCAGCTCGCGCACCTCGGCCTCCAGCGAATGGGCGCACTCGACCGCCTCCACCCGCTCGGCGGCGGCCAGCATCTCGGAGATCCGGGCCCGCTTCTCGGCCGCCGTGAAGTAGCTGCGCACCCGGGTGGCGATGTCGCCGGAGGTGCCGACGTAGAGCGGGCGGTCGTCGGCGGCCCGGAAGATGTAGACCCCGGGCACCTTCGGCAGCCCGTCGGCGAGGTGCCGCTTGCGCCGCTGCGTCGGGGTGACCGCCCGGGCGAACTCGATGGCCTCGCCGACGGTGTCCACCCGGTGCCCGCCGAGCCGGCCGATCAGGCCGTGCAGCACGTCGACCGTGGCCTTGGCGTCGTCCAGCGCGCGGTGCGTCGGCTGGGTGGCGGTGCGGAAGTAGGCCGCCAGGGTGCCCAGCTTGCGGTTGGGCACCTCGTCGCGGGTGAGCACCCGGCGGGCCAGCGCCGCGGTGTCCAGCACCCGGGGGTTGGGCCAGGAGTAGCCGTGCTTGGCGCAGGCGGCCTTGAGGAAGCCCACGTCGTAGGGGGCGTTGTGCGCCACCAGCACGGCGTCGGAGATGAACTCCAGGAAGCTCGGCAGCACCTGCTCGATCGGCGGGGCGGGGAGCAGCATGGCCTGGGTGATGCCGGTCAGCACGGTGATGAACGGCGGGATCGGCACCCCGGGGTTGACCAGGGTGGCCAGCACGCCCAGCTCCTCGCCGCCGCGGACCTTCACGGCGCCGATCTCGGTGATCCCGCCGCCGTCCGGTGCGCCGCCGGTGGTCTCCAGATCGACCACCACGAAGGTGGTCGCGTAGAGCGGCAGCGCGGGGTCGACCCCCGTGCCCGCCGCCCGGTCCAGGCCGGCCAGCGCCTCCTGGACGTACTCCGCTCGCGTCACCCGCGGCACGCTAGCGGCCGGGTCCGACACTCCCGTCCCAGCAGCCCCAGCCGTTACCACGGGGGTAGGATGAGAGATCGGCTCACTCACCGGGCGGTGGGCCCGTTCGGGGTGGGAGACTTGCCACATGCCCCTCACCGAGCCGCACGACGACCACTCCTCCGCGGAGGAGCCGGTGGTCGGCGCGGGCGACGCCGGTGAGAGCCCGACCGCCCCGCTGGAACCCGAGCCGACCCTGCCCGAGCCGGTCCGGCAGCGGATCGTGGCGCTCACCGCCGCGGTGCTGCCCGGGCTGGCCGCCGACGAGGTGCCGGTGCCGCTGCGCCGGGTGGCCAAGTTCGCCCCCAACCGGCGCGCCCGGCTCGGCGCCCCCGCCATCGCCGCCCAGCTCACCGCCGACCCGCTGTTCCGGCAGCGGGTCACCGCCCGGGTGCTCGCCGACGCCGGCGACCTGGGCGCGGCCGTGGTGGAGGGGACCGCCCCGGCGGCGGCCGACCCGGTCGAGGTGGCCGCCCTGGCCTACCTGGCCCGGCCCCGGGGCTGGCGGGAGCTGATCGAGGCCAGCGGCGCCGCGGTCCGCGCCGAGGCGGACAGCGCGGTCGTGGCCGAGCTGGTCCGCGAGGCCGAGCAACGGGCCACCCGCGCCGAGCACGACCGGGCGGTGGCCCGGGTCGAGGCGGAGAAGCTCCGCGACGAGCTCGCCCGGGTCCGCGAGGAGCTGGGCCAGCTCCGCGAGGAGGCCCGGCAGCTCGCCCGGAGCCTCCGGGAGACCCAGGCCCGGGAGCGCAGGGCCACGGAGATGCTGGCCACCGAGCGGGGCCGCGCGGCCCGCGCGGCGGCCGACGCGGACGCCGAGCTGCGCCGCGCCCGGGCCCGGCTGGCCGAGGCGGAGGCCGCGGCCGGGGTGGCCCGGGTCAGCGCCAAGGAGGCCCGCTCGGTCGACGAGGCGAAGCTGTGGCTGCTGCTGGAGACGATCGGGCAGGCCGCCGTGGGGCTCCGCCGCGAGCTGGCCCTCGACCCGGTGGAGAAGCTGCCCGCCGACTTCGTCGCCGACGCGTTCGCCGACCAGACGGGGGCCGCCCCGGCCGGGGCCGCCGCCCGGGCCCGCGACACCGACGACCCGGCCCGGCTCGACCAGCTGCTCGCCCTGCCCAAGGCGCACCTGGTGGTGGACGGCTACAACGTCACGAAGCGCGGCTTCGGCGAGATGTCGCTGGAGCAGCAGCGCAAGCGGCTGATCAGCGGGCTGGGCGGGATCGCCGCGCAGACCGGCGACGAGGTCACCGTGGTCTTCGACGGCGCCGAGCGGATCCACGGGCTGCCGCCCGCGCCGCGCGGGGTGCGGGTGCTGTTCTCCCGCAAGGGGGAGACCGCGGACGAGCTGATCCGCCGGCTGGTCCGCGCCGAGCCGGCCGGGCGGCCCGTGGTGGTCGTCTCCTCCGACCGCGAGGTCGCCGACGGGGTACGCCGGCACGGCGCCTACCCGCTGGGCGCCGACTCGCTGCTGCGGCGGCTCGCCCGGTCCTGACGCCCGATGATCGGATTCGGGGTGGGTGCTGCCTCGTTGTCCGGTTCTGTCATACCCCCGGCCTAGCCTCGTGGTGACCGACGGTGGTGGGCTCCTCTCCAGTCCGCCACCGGCGACAGCGTCAGGAGGCGTTGATGCTCATCGACTGCGACACCTGCGAGGTCCGCGGCGCCGGCTGCTCCGGCTGCCTGGTGACCGCGCTGCTCGACACCGGTTCCGCGGCGGCCGAC
>NZ_JBSSLX010000232.1:0-8758 GCF_053890995.1 Micromonospora sp. I033
CGACGGCGTCCTGGACGAAGAAGGAGTCGGAGCGCGGGTCGCGGACCAGGCCGGAGGCCTCCCGGACCTTCCGGTGCAGGGCCAGCAGCAGGTCGCTGATCTCGCCGTACGCCTGGAAGGCCGCCTCCGGGTCGGCGAACCCGCGGTCCGGCAGCGCCTCCAGCTTGGCCCGCACCCCGGCCCACCGTTCCCGGGTGCGGAGCCGGTCGCCGATCGCGCTGTCCACCTGCGCCGCCTGCTCGACGGCGGCGGTGAGGGCCGTCCGGGAGACCGGCCGGCCGGCGACCGCAGTGGTCTGCGCGTCGGCCAGCGCGTCGGTGACCGGCCCGAGCGCGCGCAGGTAGCGGACGCCGAGCCGTTCCCGGGTCGCCAGGTCGCGGTCGTCGCCGGTGTGCCCGTCGGTCTGGGCGAAGAGCAGCCCCAGCGGGGCCAGCAGCGCCAGCACCAGCAGCAGGGGCAGGGCGCGGCCCGGTAGTGAGGGCCGTCGACGGACCCGCGGCGCGGGGACGGTCATGGTCTGTCTCCTCCGGCGACGGCGGGGGACGGTCCGGAGCCGGGAGGTCGCCGTGCGCAGTCCCGTGCACCGGACCGGAAAATTAGTCGAACCGGGCGCACGTGGGAGCGTGCTCGGTGAGTCAGCTTCGCGTCACTTCCGGTCGCGTCACGTGCGGTTGATCCAGTACCTACGGAGCGTCCGATATGGCCGGAGAGAAGGGGGCATCGGCGGCGATTTGCAGGCGTAGATGTGAATTCACGGGATCCGAATTCATCCCGCTGGGACGCTCTGGACCTTCCGCGATCGACGGGACCCGGGCAACGAACAGAGCAACCGGACGGACGTACGGCGGATCTCAGGTAACGCTCAGCCGGCGGCCCGTACCGTGTGCCGCATGAGATCACCGCTGCCCGTCGCGCGGATCCGGCGCGCCCTGGCCAGCCGCCCACGCCGGGTCGTCGCCGCGGTGGTGGTGGTCGTCCTGGTCGCCGCCGCCCTGCTCTGGGCGGCCCGCCCGCAGCGCACCGACTTCCGCACCGAGTCGGCCCTGGTGACCGTCCGCTCCGGACCGGCCGGTGACCAGCCGGTCGACCTGGACACCACGCTCTACCTGCCCGGCGACGCGTCGGCCCGGCACCGGGTCCCGGCGGTGCTGCTGGCGCACGGCTTCGGCGGCACCAAGGAGTCGGTCCGCTCCGACGCGGAGGACCTGGTGGCCCGGGGCTACGCGGTGCTCACCTGGACCGCCCGCGGGTTCGGCCGCAGCGGCGGCGAGATCCACCTCGACAGCCCCGACCACGAGGTGCGGGACGCCCAGCGCCTGCTCGACCGGCTCGCCGCCCGCGCGGACATCCGCCTCGACGCCGCGGGCGACCCCCGGGTCGGCGTGGTCGGCGGCTCGTACGGCGGCGGCCTGGCCCTGCTGCTGGCCGCGCAGGACCGCCGGGTCGACGCGATCGTCCCGATGATCACCTGGAACGACCTGTCCCGGGCCTTCCTGCCGGAGAGCACCGGGAAGGCGCCGACCGAGGGCGTGTTCAAGAAGGGCTGGGCCGGCATCTTCTTCGGTGGCGGCGGCAACGCCGGCTCCGGTCCGGCAGGGCTCTCCGGCACCACCGCGACGCAGCCGGAGGGCGCCCCGGCGTCGGCCGGCGCGCCCAGCCCGCAGCCCGGCGCCGGTCCGGGCACCGGTCCCGGTCGCGCGCCGGCCGGCGCCGCCGACCCGTCCTGCGGCCGGTTCGCCGCCGACGTCTGTGCCGCGTACCTGCGGATCGCCACCACCGGGCGGGCCGATGCCCAGGCGGTCGAGTTGCTGCGCCGCTCCTCGCCGGCCGGGGTGCTCGACCGGATCAAGGCGCCCACCCTGCTCGTGCAGGGCGAGGCGGACAGCCTCTTCCCGCTCACCGAGGCGGACGCCAACGCCCGGGGCATCGCCGCCGCCGGCACCCCGGTGCGGGTCGCCTGGTTCACCGGCGGCCACGACGGCGGCACCGGCCCGACCTCCGACTCCGACCGGGTGAAGTTCCTGACCGCGCAGTGGCTCGACCACTACGTCAAGGGCGAGGGGGAGGTGCCCGGCGACAGCTTCACCTTCTCCCGGATCGCCGGGTTCGACGCGCTCGACCGGGGCCTGGTGGCCACCGGCTTCCGCACCGCCGACTACCCGGGCGTGACCGGGCAGGGCCGCCGCGAGGTGACGCTGGCCGGCCCGGCCCAGCCGGTCGCCAACCCGCCCAACGGCAACCCGGCGGCCATCTCGTCGGTGCCGTTCGCCGGTGCGCTCGGCTCGCTGCTGGACGGGGTGGCCGGCGACATCCCCGGCCAGCACGTCCGGTTCGAGTCCGCGCCGCTGGCCGACCCGGTCGACGTGGTCGGCGCCCCGAGCGTGCGGATCCGGGTCGCCTCCGCGACCGGTGAGGCGGTGCTCTTCGTCAAGCTCTACGACGTCGACCCGCAGGGCGCGGCCACGCTGCCCGACGGCCTGGTCGCGCCGGTCCGGCTGACCGGCCTGCCGCGGACCGTCGAGGAGGCCCCGCCGGTCACGGTCACCCTGCCGGCGATCGTCCGCCGGGTCGAGGCCGGGCACCGGCTGCGGGTCGTGGTGGCCACCTCCGACCAGGCGTACGCCACCCCGGCCGAGCCGGCCGTGCACACCGTGGCGCTCGGCGACGGCCCGCTGGTGCTGCCCACGGTCGACGCCGCGCCCATCCCCACCACCGCCACGGTCTGGCGCTGGGTGCTGGCCGGCCTGCTCGCCGCGATCGCGCTCGGGCTCGTGGTGGTCGTCCTGCTCGCCCGCCGCCGGCACCGCCGCCAGGACAGCTCGGTCCACCCGGCGTACGCGGGCGTCCCGCTGGCCGTCCGCAACCTGCGCAAGGAGTACGCGGACGGCTTCGTCGCCGTCTCCGACGTCGACTTCGAGGTGCATCCCGGCCAGGTGGTCGGCCTGCTCGGGCCGAACGGCGCCGGCAAGACCACCACGCTGCGGGTGCTCATGGGGCTGACCCAGCCCACCGCCGGCGAGATCTACGTCTTCGGCCACCGGCTGGTGCCCGGCTCGCCGGTGCTCTCCCGGATCGGCGCGCTGGTCGAGGGGCCGGGCTTCCTGCCGCACCTGTCCGGCCTTGCGAACCTGCGGGCGTACTGGCGGGCGACCGGCCGGCCGTGGGCCGACGCGCACTTCGACGAGGCGCTGGAGATCGCCGGGCTGGGCGACTCGGTGCACCGGCGGACGAAGAACTACAGCCACGGCATGCGCCAGCGGCTGGCCATCGCGCAGGCCATGCTGGGCCTCCCCGAGCTGCTCGTGCTGGACGAGCCGACGGACGGGCTGGACCCGCCGCAGATCGCCGAGATGCGCCGGGTGCTCCAGCGCTACGCCACCGACGGCAGGGCGGTGCTGGTCTCCAGCCACCTGCTGGCCGAGGTGGAGCAGACCTGCACCCACGCGGTCGTGGTGAACAAGGGGCGGATCGTGGCGTCCGGCCCGGTCGAGGAGATCGTCGGCGAGTCGCCGAGCGTGCTGTTCGAGGTGAGCGACCCGGACGCGGCGCGCACGGTGCTCGACCGGCTGGCCGGCGTCCGGGTGCTGCCCGACGGCGACGGCGGGCTGGTGGTGGACACCAACGGCACCGCCCGCAGCGAGGTGGTGGCCGAGCTGGTCCGGGCCGGCGTCGGGGTGGACCGGGTGGTGCCCCGGCGGCGCCTGGAGGACGCGTTCCTCGCCCTGGTCGGCGAGAACTCTCGGGGAAGCGGGGACCGGTGATGGCGCAGTCGTCTTCCTACGGACCGGTCGGGGCGGCGACCGGCTACCGGCCGTCGGCCACCCTGCCGTTCCTCGCCGAGTTCCGGCGGCAGGCGTCGCGGCGGCGTACCCAGCTGGCGCTGGGGTTCATGGTGCTGCTGCCGCTGATCATCCTGGTCGCGTTCCAGTTCGACTCCGGCAACGACGACCGGGACGGCCGGGGTGAGTTCTCCAGCCTGGTCGACCTGGCCACCTCGGGCGGGCTGAACTTCACCCTGTTCTCGATCTTCGTGTCGTCGTCCTTCCTGCTGGTCGTCGTGGTCGCGCTGTTCTGCGGGGACACGGTGGCCAGCGAGGCGAGCTGGGGCAGCCTGCGCTACCTGCTGGCCGTCCCGGTGCCCCGGGCCCGGCTGCTCACGGTGAAGCTGCTGGTCGCGCTCGCCTACTCGGCGCTGGCGCTGGTGCTGCTCGCCGGGACCGCGCTGCTCGCCGGCACCCTCCGGTACGGCTGGTCCCCGCTGCGCAGCCAGGTCTCCGCCGAGCTGGCCCCGGCCGACGGGCTGGTCCGCCTGCTGGGCGTGCTCGGCTACCTGGCGGTCGTCCTGCTGGTGGTGGCCGGCCTGGCGTTCCTGCTCTCGGTGACCACGGACGCCGCGCTGGGCGCGGTCGGCGGGGCCGTGCTGCTCTGGATCCTCTCCAGCATCCTCGACCAGATCACCGCGCTGGGCGGGCTGCGCGCGTTCCTGCCCACCCACTTCAGCAGCGCCTGGCTGGGCCTGCTGTCCACCCCGGTGCAGACCGACGACGTGGTGCGCGGCGCCATCTCGGCGATCGCGTACGCCACGCTCTTCTGGGGGCTGGCCTACTGGCGGTTCACCCGCAAGGACGTCACGAGCTGACCCGGGCGCCCCCACGCGGTGGGCACGCGCCCATATCATGGGAGCGTTCCCATGTTCTCATCCCGTTAACAAAGAATTTATTAACTTCGATGAAGTCGTCGGCCATCCTGGGACTAGTCCACACCTGTTTCAGGAGGTCACGATGGTTCCGGCACAGCTGAACGGCCCCGTCCTCGCCCTGTTCCGCATGGTCACCGGGGTGCTCTTCCTCTGTCACGGCGCGGCGTCGCTCTTCGGCGTCCTCGGCGGCAATCCGATGACCGGCAAGGCGGTCCCGTTCGCCCAGTGGCCAGGCTGGTGGGCGGCGCTGATCCAGCTCGTCTGCGGCGCGCTGGTGCTCGTCGGCCTGTTCACCCGCCCCGCCGCGCTGCTCGCCTCCGGCTCGATGGCGTACGCGTACTTCGTGGTGCACCAGCCGGACCACCCGCTGCCGCTGCACAACGGCGGCGAGCTGGCCGCGCTCTTCTGCTGGTCCTTCCTGCTCGTCGCGGTGCTCGGCCCGGGCACCTGGGCCCTGGACGCGCTGCTCCCCCGCCGTCGCGGAGTGGCCACCAGCCCGACCACCCGCCCGTCGGTCCCCGCCTGAGGTCCCCGCCGAGATCTTGGTGGGAAGTGGCCCCTCCAGGGGCCGTTTGCTACCAAGATCTCGATTGAGAGTGCCTCAGAGGCGGCTGTCGGGGGTTGGTGCCGAAGAGGGTGGGCCGCTCGGGGCGGGTGGCTGGGTCGAGGACGGTCCGTCGGCCCGCTTCCAGGCGCTCACCCCGAGCCGGCCGGTGTTGCCGAGGTCGATCGGCCCGTCCAGCTCCACCGGGTACGCAGGCCGGCCGGGCAGGGGGGCCACGTCGAGGTAGGCGCCGTTGCCCGCCACCACGGTGGCGTCGGTGACCAGGTTGCGCCAGAGCAGCGCGGCGGTGGCCCGCTCGCCGGGGCGCAGGACGATCCGGGTGGGCGGCTGGTCGAAGCCGGACGTGATCGGGCGCGCGCCGGGGATCACCTGGACCCGCAGCGGGGCCCGGTCGACGTCCCGGAGGCTGGGTGCCGGGTAGCCGCGCAGCTCGTACGGCCGGTCGCCGCAGTTGACCAGTTCCAGGCCCATGGCCCGCAGGCCCATGGCGGCGCTCACCCCGAGTTCGGTGATGCGGATCCCCTCGGGCGAGCAGGCCGGCGGGGGTGCTGCGGTGCTGGCGGCCGGGGTGGGCCGGCCCGGTGCGGTCGGACGGCCGGACGTACGGTCGGGCGCCGCCGTGGGGGCGCAGGCGGCGAGCAGCGTCACAGCCACCAGGGCTCCGATCCCTGCCGCCGCCGTCCGCACCCGGCGATCATGTCACCTCTCCGCCGCCCCGGTGGCCGCCCACCTCGGCCGTCGCGTTCGGGCCGCCGGGCACTGCGACTCAGCGGGGCCGACCGGCCGGGGTCAGGCGCGGGCGGGCGCGGCGAGGACCGCGTCGAGCAGCCCCGGGTAGAGGCGCTCCAGCTCCTCGCGGCGCAGCCGCACGTAGCGGCTGGTGCCGGCGACCCGGGTCCGGGTGAGGCCGGCCTCGCGCAGCACCTTGAGGTGGTGGCTGCGGGTCGCCTTGGAGACCCCGAACTCGAAGGTGCCGCAGGCGTACTCGCCGCCCTCGGCCAACGCGCGCACGATCTGCAGCCGGACGTCGTCGGCCAGGGCGGCCAGCACGGCGGTGACCGGCACCTCGCGCAGTTCGGGTTCGTGCAGCTCCATGTGACCAGCGTAACCCATGTTCGACATTCGTCGAACAACCTCCTAGAGTCGGCTCCGTTGGTTCGACGATACTCGAACATTGGAGCCGCGATGCGTTCCCGTTCCGCCTTCTTCCCGCTCTTCGCGGCGCTCAGCTGGGGCGTCATGTTCCCCGTGCTGGCCAGTGCGCTCGGCCGGGTGGACGCGCTCAACCTGACCACCGCCCGGTACGTGCTCGCCACCGCCGTGCTGGTGGCCCTGCTCCTGGCCCGGGAAGGGGTGGCCGCACTGGGCACCGCGCGGCGCGGGACCGAGGTGCTGCTGCTCGGCGCGCTCGGCTTCGCCGGCTTCAACACGCTCACCAACCTCGCGCTCGGGATGGCCGCCCCGCAGCAGGTCGCCCTGTTCGCCGCCACCGTGCCGGTGGTCACCCAGCTGGTCCGCTGGGCGCGGGACGGCGTACGGCCCCGGCCCGCGCTGCTCGGCCTCTCCCTGGTCGCGCTCGTCGGCGTCGGCCTGGTGATCACCCGCGGCCGGCTCGACGGGTTGGGCGAGTTCGGCCTGGGCGGGCTGCTCATGGTCGGCGCGGTGCTCGGTTGGGCGTTCTACACCCACGGGGCGAGCCGGTTCCCCGAGTGGTCGCCGCTGCGCTACACCACGCTGACCTCCGTCGCCGGCGCGCTCGCCCTGTTCGCCGTCAGCGCGGTCGCCGACCTCACCGGGCTCCAGCACGCGCCGGCCGCCGCCGATCTCGTCGCGGTCTCGCCCCAGCTCGCGTACGCGGTGCTGATCGCCGCCGTCGTCGCGGGCCTGGCCTGGAACATCGGCGTGCGCCGGCTCGGGCCCGCCGACGCCGCGCTGTTCATGAACCTGGTGCCGGTGACCACGTTCGTGGTCCAGCTCCTGCGCGGCTACCGGCCGGGCGCGGTGGAGCTGGTCGGCGCCGGGCTGACCGTGGCCGCCCTGGTGGCCGCGAACCTCGTCACCCGTACCCGGAAGGCGCCCGCCGCCCCGGCGGCGGTCGCGGTGACCGACCGCGCCGCGGTGATCGAGCCGGTCGCGGTGGTCGCGCGCTGATCCAGGGGGCCGGCGGGGTCGGGGCTCACACCGTGGGAACCCGACTCCGCCGCGCCCCGGCGTCCGCATAGACTCGGCGGCACAACTGCATACCTCATCCAGAGGGGCTGAGGGATACGGCCCGATGACGCCCCGGCAACCACCCGCGCGCTCGACGACGAGCGACGGCGGGCAGGTGCCAATTCCGTCCCCGCCGCACCCGGCGATGCGGGGAAAGATGAGAGGAAACCCTCGACATGACGTCGACGCTTCCCGCCGCCTCCGGCATCGACACCAGCCTCAGCCCGGCCCGCGCCCTGATCTGCCGCGCCTGTTCCGCGCGCTACCCGCTGGCCGCCCAGCACGCCTGCTACGAGTGCTTCGGCCCGCTGGAGGTCGACTACGACACCGCCGCCCTGGCCGCGGTCACCCGCGAGCAGATCGAGGCCGGCCCGAAGAACCTCTGGCGGTACGCCGCCCTGCTCCCCGCCGGCCAGGACCCGGCCTTGCGGGTCACCCTCGACCCGGGGCTGACCCCGCTGGTCGCCGCCCCGCACCTCGCCGCCGAGCTGGGCGTCACCGCCCCGCTCTGGGTCAAGGACGACAGTGGCAACCCGACCCACTCGTTCAAGGACCGGGTGGTCTCGGTGGCGCTGACCGCGGCCCGGGCGCTCGGCTTCACCCGCTACGCCTGCGCCTCCACCGGAAACCTGGCCAACTCGGTGGCCGCCCACGCGGCCCGGGTCGGGGTGCCCTCGGTGGTCTTCATCCCCAGCGACCTGGAGCAGGGCAAGGTGGTGACCACCGCCGTCTACGGCGGCGACCTGGTCGCCATCGACGGCTCGTACGACGACGTGAACCGGCTCTGCGGCGAGCTGGTGGAGACCGACGAGTTCGAGGACACCGCGTTCGTCAACGTGAACGTGCGCCCCTACTACGCGGAGGGCTCGAAGACCCTCGGCTACGAGGTGGCCGAGCAGCTCGGCTGGCGGATCCCGGCCCAGGTGGTCATCCCGATGGCCAGCGGCGAGCTGCTCACCAAGATCGACAAGGCGTTCACCGAGCTGGTCGAGATCGGGCTGGTCGAGGCGCCGGCCGGCGGCTGGAAGGTGTTCGGCGCGCAGTCCGCCGGCTGCAACCCGATCGCCACCGCGCTGCACGCCGACACCGACACCATCGTCCCGGTGAAGCCGACCGGCATCGCCAAGTCGCTGAACATCGGCGACCCGGCCGCCGGCCTCTACGCCCTGGAGGCGGTGCGCCGCACCGGCGGCTGGATGGAGTACGCCGACGACGACGAGATCCGCGCCGGCATCCGGCTGCTCGCCCGGACCACCGGGGTCTTCGCCGAGACGGCCGGCGGC
>NZ_JBSSLX010000233.1:0-8689 GCF_053890995.1 Micromonospora sp. I033
GGGGGTGTGGGGGGCCCGGGGGGGGCCGCCCCGCCCCCCCCGCCGGCCCCTCCCCCGCCGGGCCCCGGGCCCGCCGATCCCTCGGCGCCGGGGGCTCGGCGCGTCGGTCGGCCCGTCGTGACCTCGGACCCGGCCGGCCCGTTGCACCTGCCGGATGCCGGTGGATTCGCGGCATGTCGGGTCGGCTGCGTTTGATCGGCCCGTTTCGGGGGACCTGCTGCGCACGCCCCGGTTCCGGCCGCCGTCCGGCGGCCGGGCGACCGGTGGCGCGCGGCCGGGCCGACCGGCCGCTCCGCGCAGGATTGACGGGCGGCGACTCCGGGCATACAGCGCGGTGATGATGAAAGGAGGACAGCATGGCTGACGTCGCGAGTCGCAGCGCGTCCCGGACCGGGAACGAGCCCTCCACCGCGGAACTGGTGCAGCGGGCCACCGAACAGGTCACCCGCCTGGTGCGGGACGAACTGGCGCTGGCCCGGGCGGAGTTGACCCAGAAGGGCAAGCACGCCGGGATCGGGATCGGTCTGTTCGGCGGCGGCGGGGTGATGGCCCTCTACGGCGCCGGCGCGCTGGTCGCCACGGTGATCCTGCTGCTGGACCTGGTCATGCCGGCCTGGCTGGCCGCGCTGATCGTGGCCGTGGCGCTCTTCCTGCTCGCCGGGATCCTGGCGCTCGTCGGCAAGAAGCAGGTCAGCCGTGCCGTCCCACCGGTGCCGGAGGCGACGGTCCGCAGCGTCCGGGCGGACGTCGACACCGTCACCGCCGCGGTGAAGGACGGGAGGCGGGCATGACCGGCAACGGGACCGGGGACGTGGCGGCGCTCCGGGAGGAGATCCGCCGGACCCGGGTGGAGCTCGGTGAGACCATGGAGCAGTTGGCCGCCCGGGCCGACGTGAAGGCCCTGGTCCGGCACTCCGCCGAGCAGGCGAAGGCGCGGATGCGCCAGCAGGCGGCGCTGACCGTGGCCCGGGTGCGCGGGCAGGCGGCGGAGAAGGCCCGGCTGGTCCGGGCGCAGGCGTTCGAGAAGGGTGGGGCGGTCGGGCGCAACCCGGTGCCGTGGGCGGCCGTCGCGGCCGGCGCCGTGGTCACCGCGGTGGCGCTGCTGATCGTCCGGGGGAGGCGCAGGTGAGAAGGGGCATCGGAAGGGCGGCCTACAAGCCGGCCGGCGTGCTGATGGGTCTGGCCGCCGGTACGGTCGCCGGGGTCATCTTCCGGCAGGTGTGGAAGATGACGGCCGGCGACGGCGAGGCGCCCAGCGCCACCGACGAGGACCGCGGCTGGGGCGAGATCCTGGCGGCCGCGGCGTTGCAGGGCGCGATCTTCGCGGTCGTCCGGGCCGCTGTGGACCGGGGCGGGGCGGTCGGCGTACGCCGGCTCACCGGCCACTGGCCCGACTGAGTCATACGCACGAAAGGCCCCTTTCCGCCTCGGTGGAGAGGGGCCTTTCGCCTGGCCCGACCGGCCCGGCCAGTGGATCTGCCGCAACCGTCAGGTCACATTGCGGAGAATTTCGTCGGGTAGGCTGTGCGAAGTTTTTGCGTACGTGGTTTGCTGTCTCACGCTGTTGAGAGACGCGTGGGTTGAGAGAAGTCTCCTTCACCAGGGGGCCGCCTCAGGCGCCGCTGCTCGAAAACGGCCAATCGGCCGCACGGCGTGCTCGGCCGCCAGTTTTAGAAGGAGATACACATGGCGCAGGGAACCGTGAAGTGGTTCAACGCTGACAAGGGCTTCGGCTTCATCACCGTCGACGGCGGGGGTGCTGACGTGTTCGTCCACTTCTCGGCCATCCAGACCAGCGGCTACCGCACGCTGGAGGAGAACCAGCGGGTGGAGTTCGAGATCGCCCAGGGTCAGAAGGGTCCGCAGGCCGAGCAGGTCCGCCCCATCTGAGCTGCCGGAGCACCGGCCGCGCCGGCCGGTGCGTGAGCCCCGCGTCCCTTCCCGGGAGGCGGGGCTTTCCGCTTCTGTGGACGGTTGCCGGCCTCAACCGCGCCGGCGCCGGGCCCGCATGCCGAACCAGAGCGCGACCAGTCCGATGAGGACCAGCACCGGCCCGGCGACCGCCCAGGCCCGCTGGTCGGTCAGCACGCTGCCCTCGACGTAGCCCAGCCCGGAGACCGTCCACAGGGCACCGAGCACGACGGCGAGCAGCCCCACGGTGAGCCGGAACCAGCCCCTCATCGTTCCCCCTCCGCCGACGCCCACCCGGGTCCAGCATGCCCGCCGGCGCCGGCCGGCGGCGGCGCCGCGCCGACGGGCCGCCGGTCCGGGGTCACCACCGGTCGTGCACCTGCGGCCGGATCAGCTCGTCGTAGGCGGCGCGGACCGCGGCCGTCTCGACCTCGGTCAGCGGCGGAAGGCCGGCCGCCGCGGCGTTGCGCCGGGCCTGCTCGGCGGTGCGGGCGCCGGGGATGACGACCGTGACGCCGGGCTGGTCGAGGATCCAGCGGAGCGCGAACTGGGCCATCGTCCGGCCCTCGCCGACCAGCGGCGCGAGCCGGCGTACGGCGGACAGGCCGAGGTCGTAGTCGACGCCGGAGAAGGTCTCGCCGACGTCGAAGGACTCGCCGTGCCGGTTGAAGTTCCGGTGGTCGTCGGCGGGGAAGGTGGTGTGCTCGTCGTACCGGCCGGAGAGCAGGCCGCTCGCGAGGGGCACCCGGGCGATGATGCCCACGCCGGCCTTCGCGGCCTCGGGCAGCACCCGCTCCAGGGGCTTGTGGCGTACCGCGTTCAGGATGATCTGCACGCTGGCCACGCCCGGGCGGGCGATCGCGGTGAGCGCCTGGTCGCAGGTCTCCACGCTGACCCCGTAGCCGGCGATCCGCTCCTCGGCGACGAGGGTGTCCAGGGCGTCGAAGACCCGGTCGTCGGCGAAGACCGCGGTGGGCGGGCAGTGCAGCTGGACCAGGTCGAGGGTGTCCACCCCGAGGTTGGCCCGGGACCGGTCGGTCCAGGCCCGGAAGTTGTCCAGGGTGTACGCCTCCGGCGTCTGCGGCACCCGCCGGCCCATCTTGGTGGCCACGGTCAGCCCGTGCCCGGGGTGCTCGCGCAGGAACCGGCCGATCAGCTGTTCGCTGCGGCCGTCGCCGTAGACGTCGGCGGTGTCCAGGAAGCTCACCCCGGAGTCCACCGCGGCGCCCAGCACGTCGAGGGCGGTGCTCTCGCTGACCTCGCCCCAGTCCGCGCCGAGCTGCCAGGCGCCGAGTCCGATGATGCCGACGTGCCGGCCGAGCCGGTCGAAGCTGCGCTGTTCCACCCGGTCGAGCCTAGTGAGCCGCTTGCCGGGACGCCCGTCGGGCCGTACCTTCAAACAAGACGTACGTACGGTTTGGAGGCTGTCATGTGGGACCCGAGCACCTACCTGCGCTACGGCGACGAGCGTTCCCGGCCCTTCCACGACCTGCTCGCCCGGGTCCCGGCGGAGCGGCCGCGCGCGGTCGTCGACCTCGGCTGCGGCCCGGGCACCCTGACCACGACCCTCGCCGGCCGCTGGCCGGACAGCCGGATCGCCGGCCTGGACTCCTCCGCCGAGATGATCGCACAGGCCCGCGCCCTGGCACGGGTGCGCAGCCTGGCCGGGACCGGCGTCCTGGCCGAACCGGTCTCCTTCTCGGTCGGGGACGTGCGCTCCTGGCATCCGGAGCCCGACGCCGACGTGGTCGTCTGCAACGCGGTGCTCCAGTGGGTCCCCGGCCACCGGGAGCTGCTCACCCGCTGGGCCGCCGCGCTGCCGGCCGGCGCCTGGCTGGCGTTCCAGGTGCCCGGGAACTTCGCCGCCCCGTCGCACCGCGCGCTGCGCGAGGTGGCCGGGCGGGACCGGTGGCGGGACACGCTCGCCCCGCTGCTGCGCGAGGCGCCCGTCGACGAACCGGCCGACTACGCCGCGCTGCTGGTCGGTGCCGGCTGCGCCGTCGACGCCTGGGAGACTACCTACGTGCACCTGCTCCCGGCCGCTGGCGCCGACCATCCGGTGCTGGCCTGGATGGAGGGGACGGCGCTGCGCCCGGTCCGCGCCGCGCTGGACGACACCGGCTGGGCCGACTTCCGCGCCGAGCTGGGGGTGCGCCTCGCCGAGGCCTACCCGGTGCGGCAGGGTCAGGTGTACTTCCCGTTCCGCCGGATCTTCGTGGTGGCCCGCACCGGCGCCCGCGCTGAGGAGAACTCGTGACCGACCTGCCCACCTTCATCGCCGGACTGCCCAAGGTGGAGCTGCACGTGCACCACGTCGGCTCCGCCTCGCCCCGGATCGTGGCCGAGCTGGCCGCCCGGCACGAGGGGCGCAGTCCCGTCCCGGCCGACCCGGAGGCGCTCGCGGACTACTTCGCGTTCCGCGACTTCGCCCACTTCATCGAGGTCTACCTCAGCGTCGTCGACCTGATCCGGGACCAGGACGACGTCTGGCTGCTCACCCACGAGGTGGCCCGGGAACTGGCCCGCCAGCAGGTCCGGTACGCCGAGCTGACCGTCACGCCGTACTCGCACGTGCACCGGGGGATCCCGGCGCCGGCGTTCTGTGAGGCGATCGAGGACGCCCGCAAGCGGGCCGAGGCCGACTTCGGCATCGCGCTGCGCTGGTGCTTCGACATCCCGGGCGAGGCCGGCCTTCCGGCCGCCGAGCAGACCCTGCGGATCGCCCTGGACGAGCGGCCGGACGGGCTGGTCAGCTTCGGCCTGGGCGGCCCGGAGATCGGGGTGCCCCGGCCGCAGTTCAAGCCGTACTTCGACCAGGCCCGCGCGGCCGGGCTGCGCTCGGTGCCGCACGCCGGGGAGACCACCGGACCGGAGACCGTCTGGGACGCGCTCCGCGAGCTGGGCGCCGAGCGGATCGGGCACGGCATCTCCGCCGCGCTCGACCCCGCGCTCCTCGCCCACCTGGCCGAGCGGCGGATCCCGCTGGAGGTCTGCCCCACCTCCAACGTCCGGACCCGGGCGGTGGCCACCATCGAGGAGCACCCGCTGCCGCAGCTCGTCGAGGCCGGCGTGCTGGTCACCGTGAACTCCGACGACCCGCCGATGTTCGGCACCACGCTGAACGACGAGTACGCCGTGGCCGCCCGGCTGCTGCGGCTCGACCCGGCCGGTGTGGCCGCGCTGGCCCGCGCCGCGGTCGGCGCCGCGTTCCTGGAGCCCGGGGAGCAGGCCCGGATCAGCGGCGAGATCGACGCGTACCTGGCGGACGCGACGCGCTGACCGGACGGGACGGCGCCGGCCGCCGGGACACCCGCAGCGGCCGGCGCCGCCCGGCCAGGGCCAGCCCGAACCCGACCACCGCGGCCACCGCGACGGCGGCCACGGGCGTGCCGTCGGCCGGCCTGCCGGAGCTGTGCGCGAGCACCGGGTCCTGCCACGCGGCGAGGGTGAGGGCGACGCCGAGACCGATCACGGCGGCCCAGCGGAGCAGACGGCCCACGGTCGGCGTCATCACGGTCACCTCACGCCCGGGGTGCGGCTCGACGGGAGAAGTGGCGCGCGGCGGGAGCGAGGTGTGGGGGGACCGAACTCCCGCCGCGCGCACGGCTCCGCCGACCGGAGGTGTTACGGGGCGTCCCGGCCGACGGAACTGATGGGTTCGGTCCTGATCCTGACAGCCCGGCGCGGTGCCGGGACCGTCGTTAACCCACTCCTAAGGAAGACTTGCGGCGGCCCACAGCCACCGGTTCAGCGCGGGCGCGGCCAGCGCCGGCCGGCCCGGGGCTCCCGGGCGTCCCGCGCCATCCGGCCGACCAGGCCGAACCGGTTGACCTGCCGGGGCGTCGCCTCGGGATCGGCCAGCAGCATCACCACGCTGGCCCCGCCGAGCCGGGCCCGGTCGATGCTCACCGAGCCGTTGGCCTGCAACGCGACCCGCTTGGCGATGTCCAGCCCCAGCCCGGTGGAACCCTGGTCGCTGGCGCCCCGGCGCAGCGCCCGGTCCGGGTCCGGGATGCCTGGGCCGGCGTCGTCGATCCGGATCGCCACCCAGCCGTCCCGCCGGCTCACCGCCACCTCGAACGCGGTGCCCTGCGGCGTGTAGCGGAAGACGTTGCCGATCACCGCGTCCAGCGCGGCGGCCAGCTCGGCCCGGGGCACCGGCGCGGGGATCCGGAGCTGGGCCCCGACCACCCGGTGCGGCCGGTTCTGGTCGCCGGCGAGCGCCGACCAGAAGACCATCCGGTCCCGGACCACCTCGCTGACGTCGCAGGTCGCCGGGCCGGTCTCCTGGCTGACCGCCTTGCGGGTGGTGGTGATCAGCTGGTCGACCTCGCCCTCCAGCGTGACGATGGCCTGCCGGATCCGCCGGATGCCGCGGCGGCGGTCCAGCTCCGCCTCGCTGAACGTGCCGATGCTGGTGTCGTCGGACTCCAGCGCCTCCGCGTCCAGCCGCAGGGCGGTCAGCGGCGTCCGCAGCCGGTGCGACAGGTCGGCGACGAGTTCCCGCTCGTCGGCGCGGAGCGCGACCAGCCGCTCCGCCATCCGGTTGAACGCGTGCCCGGCCTCGGCCAGCTCCCGCGGCCCGGTCGGCTCGACCCGGACGCCCAGCTCGCCGTCGCCGACCGCGAGGGCCGCCTTCACCAGCTCGCCGGTCGCGTCGACGGCCCGCGCGGCCACCCGGTCGACCACGATCACCGCGGCCCCGACCAGCGCCACCGCCACCGCCAGCAGCAGCAGCCACCGCCCGCCGGCGCCCTCGTCGAGCACCTCGTCGGGAACGAAGACCTCCACCACGGCGACCCGGTCGCCGAGCACCACCGGGTCCAGCCGGAGCACGCCGCCGGGCACGTCGGTGACTACCGAGCGTCGCTCGGCGCCGGCCCGCTCCAGCGCCGCCGCGTCGGCGCGGCCCGCGCCCTCGTCGGCCCCGATCCCGTGTACGACGGGCCGCAGCGCCGGGTCGTCGCCACTGGCCGCCACGGCCCGCCGGACGATCTCCGGGTCGGTGCTGACCGCGAGCGCCCCGGTGACCAGCGCGCTGCGCCGGGCCGCGTCGGCCAGCTTCTCCTCCCGCGCCTGGTCGGACAGGGTGATCCCGAGCGGGACGAGGAAGGCGAGCGCGACGAGGCTGCACATGCCGGCCGTGAGCCAGGCCAGCGCGGGCCTCAGTCCGGCGCCACCAGCCGGAAGCCGACCCCCCGCACGGTGCGCAGGTAGCGCGGCTTCGCCGCGGACTCGCCCATTTTGCGGCGCAGCCAGTAGAGGTGAACGTCGATGGTCTGGTCCTCGCCGACCGAGGGCTGCCGCCATACCTCCTCCAAGAGTTCCCGCCGGGACACTACCCGGCCGGGACGTGCGGCGAGATACGCCAGCAGGTCGAATTCCTTGCGGGTCAGGGCCAGCGGCTCGCCGTCCAGCACCGCGCTGCGCTCGCCCACGTCCACCCGCAGGCCGCCGACGGTGTGCACGGCCGGCTGGACGGTGCGGCTGGCCCGGCCGGCCCGCCGCAGCACGGTGGTGATCCGGGCATCCAGGTGGGCGCCGGTGAACGGCTTGACCATGTAGTCGTCGGCGCCCGCGCGGAGCAGCCGGACCACCGACTGCTCGTCGTCCCGCGCGGTGGCGATGATGATCGGCACGTCGGTGATCCCGCGCAGCATCCGCAGCGCGTCGGAGCCGTCCAGGTCGGGCAGGCCGAGGTCGAGCACCACCAGGTCGGGGGTCTCGGCGGCGACCCGGCGCAGCGCGTCCAACGCCGTGCCGACGGCGTGCACCGCGTGCCCCCGGTCGGTCAGGGACCGCAGCATCGCACCGCGTACGACGTGGTCGTCTTCGACCAGGAGGACGGTTGCCACGTCAGCACCGTACTCGGCGTGGCAAGTTGATCGCGTTGCGGCGCTCCTGCGGACCGGGCAAGCTGGGACGACGATGACGTTCACTCTCTTCCCCGACACCCGCCTCACGCTCGCCCGCGACGCGCTGGCCGGCCTCTCGGTCGGTGACGCCCTCGGCGCGCGGTTCTTCGTGCCGGGCGGGGCCGTCGCCGGCTGGGCCGACGCGCTCCCGCCCGGGCCGTGGCCGTGGAGCGACGACACCGAGATGGCGTGCTCGGTGCTGACCGTGCTGGCCGCGCACGGCCGGGTGGACCGGGACGCCCTCGCGCTCGCCTTCGCGGCGCACTACGACCCGGCCCGCCGCTACGGCGCCGGCGCCGTGGAACTGCTCGAACTGATCCGCGCCGGCACGCCGTGGCCGGTGGCCGCCGCGTCCGCCTTCGACGGGCAGGGCTCCTGCGGCAACGGGGCGGCCATGCGGGTGGCCCCGCTCGGCGCCTGGTACGCCGACTCCACCCGGCGCGCCGCCGACCAGGCCCGCGCCTCCGCCGAGGTGACCCACGCCCACCCGGAGGGGATCGCCGGGGCGGTCGCGGTGGCGGTGGCCGCCTCGCTGGCCGCCCGGGCCCGGCTGGACGGGGACCGGCCCGAGCCGGCCCGGCTGCTCACCGTGGTGGCCGGCGCCCTCGACCCGGCCGGCGAGGTGCACCGGGGCGTACGCCGGGCCGCCGCGCTGCTCGGCCACCCGGCCGGCGAGGTGGCCGAGGCGCTGGGCAACGGATCCCGGGTGACCGCCCAGGACACCGTCCCGTTCACCGTCTGGGTCGCCGCCACCCACCTGCACGACTACCCGGCCGCGATCCGCGCCTGCGTCGAGGCGGGCGGGGACGTGGACACCACGGCGGCGATCGTCGGCGGCGGGGGGGGCGCCCCACCCCGGGGGG
>NZ_JBSSLX010000234.1:0-8592 GCF_053890995.1 Micromonospora sp. I033
CAGCTTCGCCAACGGCTCCGGCTACCTGCGGATGGCCGACGTGCCCGCCGACTGGGACGTCATCAACCTCGCCTTCGGCGAGCCCACCTCGGTCACCTCCGGCGACATCCGCTTCCAGCTCTGCCCCGTCACCGAGTGCCCCACCGTCGAGAGCGAGGCGGAGTTCACCGCCGCCATCCGGGCCAAGCAGCAGCAGGGCAAGAAGGTGCTGCTCTCCATCGGCGGCCAGAACGGGCAGGTGCAGCTGACCACGATCGCCGCCCGGGACACCTTCGTCCGGTCGGTGTCCGCGATCATCGACCGGTACGGCCTCGACGGCCTGGACATCGACTTCGAGGGCCACTCCCTCTACCTGAACCCGGGCGACACCGACTTCCGCAACCCCACCACCCCGGTGGTCGTCAACCTGATCGCGGCGATCCGGACCCTCAAGCAGCGCTACGGCGCCGGTTTCGTCCTCACGATGGCCCCGGAGACGTTCTTCGTGCAGCTCGGCTACCAGTTCTACGGGCCCGGCCCGTGGGGCGGGCAGGACCCCCGCGCCGGGTCGTACCTGCCGGTGATCCACGCCCTGCGGGACATCCTCACCGTGCTGCACGTGCAGGACTACAACTCGGGGCCGATCGTCGGGCTGGACAACCAGTACCACACCATGGGCGGCGCGGACTTCCACATCGCCATGACCGACATGCTGCTCGCCGGGTTCCCGGTCGCCGGGAACGCCAGCGCCGTCTTCCCGGCGCTACGCGAGGACCAGGTCGCCTTCGGCACGCCGTCGTCGACCAGCGCCGGCAACGGCTACGTCGCCCCGGCGGGCGTGCAACAGGCGGTCACCTGCCTCGTCCGGGGCCAGAACTGCGGCGGGTACACGCCGCGCAGCGGCACCAACCCCGCCTTCCGGGGCCTGATGACGTGGTCGATCAACTGGGACCGGTACTACGGCTGGGAGTTCCGGCTCCAGCACGGCCCGTTCCTCAAGGCGCTGCCCTGACGTCGCGCCGACCCCGGGGCCGCACGGTCCGCGTGCGGCCCCGCCTCGGTGCGGGCGCTCCGGCCGGTCAGCGCCGGCCGGTCATCCGCTCCGCGAACTGGCGGAGCTTCTGCTGGGTGCCCGGTTTCGCCGCTTCGCGTCGCCCGCGGTCGACGATCTTGCGCCCCTGCGGGCTGTTGAGGATTCCCTTGATGCGTTGGCCGACCGATGTCATGGAATGTCCCCTTCCGGTTTCGTCGTGCGGCACTCCGCAACGCGAATACCCGGACCTGCCCCGCTTATCTGGGGGAGGGGACCGTCCGGCGCTCGCCGCCGACGAGGCGGCGGGCTATTTGACCTTGCGGGTCGACCGGACCACGATGCCGTCGTACTCGGGATGCTTCTCCAGCCAGCCGCTCAGGAAGGGGCAGATCGGCACCACGGTCCGCCCCTTCGCCCGCGCGTCGTCCATCACCGCGCGAGCCAGGGTCGAACCGACGCCGCGTCCCTCGAACTCCGGGGCCACCTCGGTGTGGGTGTAGGCGATGATGGCGCCGCTCAGCTGGTAGGTGACCACACCGGCCGTCGCGCCCGTCTCGTCCCGCGCCTCGAACCGCTCCCGGTCGGGCACGTCCGTCACCGTGAAACCCATCCCGCCATCCAACCACGGCGCCAGGAGATCGACCGCCTGGGCGGGCCGGCGGGAGTGATCCAGGTCACTCCCACCGAACTTTCACCCGCCCGTCACGTCCGGAGCACCCGGATACCCCTCGCGTTCATCAAGGGAGAAAGATGCGGTCAGTTCGCAAGATATCGGCGCTGGCGCTGCTGGCGCTGGGCGTCTCGGCGGGTGCTCCGGGCGCTCCGCCCGCGTCGGCGCAGCCCCGGGCCGCGAAGCCGGCGACCACACCCACGGTCGCGGCCAAGCCCCGGGCGGTCACCCTGCTCACCGGCGACACCGTCCACGTCAGCACGGTGAACGGCCGGACGACGGTCGACGTCGTGCCGGGCAAGGGACGGGAGCGGATCCCGTTCCTCACCCACAGCGCCGGCGAGGACGTGCGGGTCATCCCCGCCGACGCCGTCGGCCTGCTGAACCGGGGCAAGCTCGACGCGCGGCTCTTCGACGTCTCGATGCTGCTCGGCTTCGGCTACGACGACACCCGGGCCACCCTGCCGCTCATCGTCGAGCACGGCGACGCCGCCCCCGCCCGCCTCGCCGGCGGCCGGATCACCCGGGCCCTCTCCGGGGCGAGCGCGGTCGCGGAGAGCCGCGCGGACGCCGTGTCCTTCTGGAACACCCTCACCTCCGGTGCGGGTGGCACCGAGCGGCAACTGCGGGCCGGGTTCGACAAGATCTGGCTCGACGGGCTGCGCCACCCCACCCTCGACGTCAGCGTCCCGCTGACCGGCGCGCCGGAAGCCTGGAAGGCCGGCTGGACGGGGGCCGGGGTCAAGGTCGGCGTCATCGACACCGGTGTCGACCAGACCCACCCCGACCTCGCCGGCCGCGTCGCCGCCGCGGAGAACTTCACCTCCGACCCGGACACCCTCGACCGGGTCGGCCACGGCACCCACGTGGCCTCCACCATCGCCGGCGGTGCGGCCGCGTCGCAGGGCCGCTACCAGGGCATGGCACCCGGCGCGACGCTCTACAGCGCCAAGGTCTGCGTCGAGGAGGGCTGCCCGGAGTCGGCGATCCTGGCCGGCATGACCTGGGCGGCGCAGCAGGGCGTCAAGGTCGCCAACCTGAGCCTCGGCGGCCCGGACAGCCCGGACACCGACCCCATCGAGGCGGCCCTGGCCGACCTCACCCACCGCTACGGCGTGCTCTTCGTCGTCGCCGCGGGCAACAGCGGGGAGGCCGGCGAGTCCACGGTGAACTCGCCCGGTGGGGTGACCGAGGCGCTGACCGTCGGCGCGGTGACCAAGACGGGCGAGCTGGCGGGCTTCTCGAGCCGGGGCCCGCGCGCGGGCGACGCCGGCGTCAAGCCGGACGTCACCGCTCCCGGCGTCGGCATCGTCGCCGCCCGCAGCTCGACCTCCGATCTGCCGCAGAACGACGAGAACCCGCAGTACACCGGCATGAACGGCACCTCGATGGCGACTCCGCACGTGGCCGGCGCGGCGGCGATCCTGAGCCAGCAGCACCCGGACTGGTCGCCCGAGCGGATCAAGTCCACGCTGATGGCGGCCGCGCGGCCGAACGCCGCCATCGGTGTCTACGAGCAGGGCGCCGGCTTCCTCGACGTCGCCCGGGCGACCCGGCAGACCGTCACGGCGAGCCCGGTCAGCGTCGCCTTCGAGCGGACCACCACCGCGCAGAAGAGCACGATCACGTACGCGAACGGCGGCTCGTCCGCCCTCACCCTGGCGGTCTCCCTCGACGCGAAGGACGCCGAAGGCGCTCCGGCGCCGGCCGGCCTGTTCAGCCTCAGCGCCTCGTCGGTGACGGTCCCGGCGGGCGGCACGGCCACCGTGACGGTCACCGTCCAGGCCGGCGCCGACCTGCCCGACCACTACTTCGGCGGCGAGGTGACCGCCACCGGCGACGGCGTGCAGGTGCAGACCCCGGTCGCGCTCGACATCGCCCGCCACCGGCTGGACCTCACGCTCGTCGGGCCGGACGGCGGGGCGCCCACGCCCGAGCAGGGCTGGGTGACCCTCCTGACCGACCTCGACCGGCAGACCATCACGGTGTTCGACAACCCGGCGGTCACCACGTACCGGGTCCGCGCGGGTCGCTACCTGGTCCAGACCTACCTGCTGACCGGCGACCCGTTCCTCCCGCACGTCGCGTCGCTGGTGCGCCCGAGCCTCGACCTGACCACGGACCAGGCGCTCACCGTGGACAGCCGCCTGGCGAAGCCGCTCGTGGTGTCGGTGCCGAACCCGAAGGCCACCGCGGTCCACCAGGAGTTCGGCTGGACGATCCGGACCGAGCAGCCGCAGATCTGGGGCAGCAACGACCCGTTCGGCGTGGTGATGGGCATCCCGTTCGATCACGTGCGGACCGCGCAGATCGGTGCCGGCAGGACCCCCGGCTTCGTCTCCTACGTCAACGGGATGTGGGGCCAGGTGGCCGAGGACGGCAGCCTGCACAACAGCCCGTACGCCTACCGGGTCTACCTCTATGAGCCGGAGCGGATGATGACCGGCCTGACCCGCCGGCTGCGTGCGGGCGACTTCGCCACGGTCCGCTCCCGGATCGGCGCGGACGTGGCCGGCGTGCCGGTCTCGCGGACCGCGGTCGCGCACGCGCCCGGCAACTCGCCGATCTACCGTGACGAGCGCAGCATCCCGCCGAGCTTCAGCTACGACGTGCCGAGCACCATCACCGAGTACTACAACCAGGACAAGAAGGCGGTGTGGCAGTCGACCTCGTCGCAGCTGAGGTACACGTACTACGAGTCGGCGTGGACCAGCTTCCAGCCGGGGCGCACGTACGACGTGAAGTGGGCCAACGGGGTGGCCGGGCCGGTCTTCCCGGAGCCGAACTTCGGCCAGCAGTTCGCCACCCGCTACTGGGGCGACATCATGGGCGGGCCGGGGCCGCTGCACGGCGACGGCACCGGGCACATGGGCTTCCGGCACGTTCGCGGCGGCAGCGTGGAGGTGAACCTCTACCGCGACGGGGTGAAGATCGGCGACGCGAACCAGGCGCCCTGGGTGTGGAACGTGCCGGCGGAGAAGGCTGACTACCGGCTGGCCGCGACCTTCCGCAGCGACCCGGAGTTCACCCTGTCGACGGTGGTCGACGCGGAGTGGACCTTCACGTCCGCCCACGTGGGCGACGGCGACCTGGTGAAGCTGCCGATGACGGCGATCCGCTACAGCCCGCAGCTCGACATCGACAACCGGGCGCCGGCCGACCGGCTGTTCGCGATCCCGGTCTCGCTCGACCGTCAGATCGGGGCGGCGCCGGGCCGGACCAGGACGTTGACCGTCGAGGCGTCCTTCGACGACGGGCGGACCTGGCAGCGGCTGACCGTGCAGCGGTCCGGTGAGAAGGCGGTCGCCTGGGTGCGCAACCCGGCCGGCACCGGCTTCGTCTCGCTGCGGGCCGCCGCGTCGGACACCAGCGGCAACACGGTCAAGCAGACCGTCATCCGCGCCTACCGGTACTGATGGTGGGCCCCGGACGCGGCGCCCACCGGCGCCGCGTCCGGGTCACCGTGGGGGCGTGGTCGTCCGTGCTCAGGCCGCCTGGATGCCGGCGCGCAGGGCGCGCAGCGCATGGTGGGTCCGGGACTTCACCGTGCCGATCGGCACTCCCAGCCGGCCGGCCACCTCCGCCGGTGACCGCCCGACCAGGTAGACCTCGGAGAGCAGACTGCGCTGTGCCGGGCTCAGCCGGCCGAGCGCGAGGCGGATGGCGTGCGACGCCAGCGCGCTGCCGGTGGTGTCGTCGCCGGCGGGAATCCAGGTCATGTCGACGAGATGGACCTCGGCCGGGCGGCCGCGGCGCAGCCGGACGCCGTCGATGACGAGCCGCCGGGCGACGGTGGAGAGCCACCGGCGCGCGGCATCGGGCTCGGCCGGCACCGAGTCGAGGTGGCGCCAGGCCCGCAGCATCGTCTCCTGGAGCAGATCCTCCGCGGTCTGCCGCTGGCCGCGGGTCAGCACGAGCAGGAGGCGCAGCACGGCACGGGCGTGCGCCGCGTGCAGCGCGGTCATGCGCTCGGCCCGGCCACAGGGTGGTCCGTCGGGTGCCCGCAGCACGATCTTTCCTCCCATACGCAGGAGCAACGTGGATGCGGCACGAGCCTAGGGACGACCGATGTCAATGGACTGACGCGTGAGTGCGGATCGAGTGCCGTCGCCGATCGCAGTCGGTCACGGACCGGGTGTGACCGTTGCGAGCAGGCCGGCCAGCCGCCGCCCGGTCGGGGTCTGCGCGTACGGGATCAGGGCCAACGCCTCCCGCCACGCCCGTACCGCGGCCTCCTGGTCGCCGGTGGCGGCGAGGGCGTCGCCGACCAGCGCCAGGACCTCCGCGGCCGGCGCCGACGCCGACGCCTCCTGGTAGGCGACGGCCGCCTCCCGCCAGCAGTCGACCGCCCTGCCCGGCTCCCGGCGGGCGGAATGCACCCGGCCGAGCACCTCCCACGCCTCGGCGACGCCCAGCCGGTACTGCGCTCCGCGCGACAGCGCCATCGCCTGCTCGGCGCGGCGCACGGCCTCGTCCGTCCGGCCCAGTTCGGCGTAGCTCGCCGCCATGATCACCAGGACGTCCGCGTGCAGCTTGTCGTCCCCGGCCGCCCATGGCACCAGCACCGCGGAGAGCGCCCGGACGACCTCCTCGTGCCGCCCCTGGGCGCTCAGGATCATCGCCCGGTTGATCCCGGCCCGGGTCATCTCGTCGTACAGGCCGAGCCGGGCGAGCAGCTCGACCGCCTGGTCGAGATGCCCGACCGCGGTCTCGTGCTCGTGCCGGAAGTAGGCCGCCCCGGCCAGGCTGCGGTGCATCCGGGCCTGCCCGACCAGGTCGCCGCCCACCCGGGCGGCCTCGAGGGCCACCTCGCCGGTCGTGGTCCAGTCGACCCACCGGCCGCTGCGGTCGAAGAAGTGCTGCATGCCCAGGGCGAGCTGCCAGGCCTCGGTGTGCCGGCCCTGCCGGGCGGCCCGGCCGACCAGCGCGATCAGGACCTGCCGCTCGGCGGTGAACCAGTTCATGGCCTCGCCGTGGCCGGCGAAGCGCAGCGGGGTCTCACCCGGCCCCGGCTCGATCATCGGGTGGTACTCGGAGGTCAGCAGCCGTCGGTGCGCCTGATAGCTGGTGGCCCGGTAGAACTCCAGGCAGCGCAGCTCCGCGGCGGCACGCTCGGCCGGGCTGTCGTTCTCCTCGCCGAGCTCCGTGGCATAGGCCAGCAGCAGGTCGTGGGTGCGGTAGCGGCCCGGCGTGTCCTCACCGACCAGGTGCGCGCGGCTCAGCTCACCGAGCAGTGCCCGGGCGGCCCGCAGCGGGACGCCGGCCAGGCCCGCCGCACCGGCGATCGAGATGTCCGGGCCGGGATGGATCGGCAGCAGCCGGAAGAGCCTGGCGGCCGGGGCGGAGAGCGCCTGGTAGGACCAGGAGAAGGCGGCACGCAGGCCGGTCTGCGGGTCTCCGCCGTCGAAGCCGTCCAGGCTCCCGGGCGCCTGGGCCAGTTCGGCGGCGATCTGCGCCGTTGCCGTCCGGGGCAGGCTCGCCGCGCGGGCGGCCACCACGGCGAGCGCGAGCGGCAGCCGCCCGCAGCTGGCGATGATGGCGTCGATCGCGGCCGGGTCCGCCGCGACGCGGCCGGCCCCGAGCGGCCCCCGGAGCACCCCGCGGGCCTCGTCGACGCTCGGCAGGCCGACCGGCAACGGGTGGGCGCCCGCCGTGGTCAGCAGGGTGCTGAGCCGGCTGCGACTGGTGACGATCACCAGACAGCCCGGCCCGCCCGGCAGCAGATGCCGGATCTGGTCGGCGTCCCGGCAGTTGTCGAGCACGATCAGCAGGCGCCGGCCGCAGAGGCGGCTGCGGTACAGGCCCGCCTGGGCGTGCAGCTCGGCGGGAATGCCCTCCTGAGGCACCCCGAGGGAGCCGAGGAAGCCGCGCAGCGCCTCGGTCGGGCTCATCGCCGGCTCGCGCCCGTCGTATCCGCGCAGGTCTACATAGAGCTGCCCGTCCGGGTAGCCGGCCGCGAACCCGTGGGCGAGGTGGACGGCGAGGGCGGTCTTGCCCACCCCGGGCATGCCGTCGATGGCGAGCACCGACGGCCCGCCGGGGCGCGCGACCGCCGCGCGGGCCTCCGCGACGAGGTCGTCCCGGCCGGTGAAGAAGGGCAGGTCCGGCGGAAGCTGCGCGGGCCGGGGAACGGGCGACGGCGCCTCGGCACGCGCCGGCCGGGTGCGCTGGTGCAGCAGCCGGTCGTACGCCTCCCGCAGCTCCTCGCCAGGATCGATGCCCAGTTCGTCGGCGAGCCGCCGGCGCACCACCCGGTACGTCTCGACGGCCTCCGCCTGGTGGCCGTCGGCGGCGAGCGCCAGCAGCAGCCGGGCCTGGAGCGACTCGTCGAGCGGGTGCTGCTCGGCGGCCTGCCGCAACGGCGCCAGCACCGCGCTCAGCCGGCCGCAGCGCTCGGCGGCGTCGGCGGCCTCGCGCACGGCCTGGGCGCGTTCGGCCTCCACGGCGAGGAACGCGGGATGCAGGCGGGAGGCCGGTTCCAGCCCCGCGGCGCACCGGCCGCGCCACAGCCGCAGCCCGTCGAGGGAATGCCGCAGCGCCGACTCCGGGTCGCCGTCCTGCAGGCTCCGGCTCGCCAACCGGCTCAGCGACCGGAACTTCAGCAGGTCGAGGGACTCCTCGTCGACACGCAGCCGGTAGCCGGACAGTTCCCGGAGGATGTGCCGGCCGGCCGACCGGGTGGGCAGGCCGGGTTCCAGCAGCCGTCGGAGCACTCCGACGTGCCGGTGCACCACGTTCGCGGCGCTGGCCGGGGCCTCCTCGTCCCAGAGCAGGTCGACCAGCTCGGCCAGGGAGACCGGTGAACCACCCCGGGCCAGCAGAAACGCGAGCACCAGGCGCTGCTGGCGGGCGCCCCGACCCAGCTCCGCGCCGGCGCGGGCGACCCTGATCGGGCCGGGCACCGAGAAGC
>NZ_JBSSLX010000235.1:0-8437 GCF_053890995.1 Micromonospora sp. I033
GCCTGCTCGGCCTGCTGATGGCGGTCGTGGTGATCCTGGTCTTCCTGCTCTCCGTCCCCTCCCCCGTGCCCCTGACACCGGACACCCCCTTCGCCGCACCCGTCGGTGCGGTCGTGCTCTGAATCCTGACACGTCGGGACCCGGTTCCGGGAGTGCGTTGTGGCGTGCCGCTCCCTGTTCGTACGCTCATCCCCGACAGTCCGCTCGCCGACGGCTCCCCGGGCGCGGTCCCGGCGGCCCGCCATGCCCCGGCGAACGGGGCCCGTCGCCGCTCCCGCCTGGAAGGACCCCGGTGCTGTACTGGCTGCTGAAGTACATCATCCTCGGCCCGCTGCTGAGGTTGATCTTCCGCCCGCAGGTCGAGGGGCTGGAGAACGTCCCGGAGACCGGCCCGGTGATCCTGGCCAGCAACCACCTCTCCTTCTCGGACTCGATCTTCACCCCGTTGATCGTCAAGCGAAAAGTTACATTCATCGCGAAAGCCGAATATTTCACCGGCAAGGGTCTCAAGGGCTGGCTGACCAAGATGTTCTTCGTCGGCTCCGGCACCATCCCGGTCGACCGCTCCGGCGGCCGGGCCGCCCGCGCGGCCCTCGACACCCAGCTGAGGGTGCTGCGCGCCGGCGGCATCGCGGGCATCTACCCGGAGGGCACCCGCTCGCCGGACGGCCGGCTCTACCGGGGCAAGACCGGCGTGGCCCGGCTCGCCCTGGAGAGCGGCGCCCCGGTGGTGCCGATGGCCATGCTCAACTCCGACGCCATCCAGCCGACCGGCCAGATCATCCCCAACCTCGGCCGGGTGCGGATCCGCTTCGGCGCCCCGCTCGACTTCTCCCGCTACGCCGGGATGTCCGGCGACCGGTTCGTCGAGCGGGCCGTCACCGACGAGATCATGTACGAGCTGATGGAGCTCTCCGGCCGCGAGTACGTGGACAGGTACGCGCAGAAGGCGAAGGCCCAGCCCCGGGAGCCGGTGCCCGCCTGACGCCGCCGGAGGGGCCCGCTCAGCAGGCGACCGCCGGCCCGGCGTCCGGCACCGGCCGGCGGGCCAGCGCCAGCAGCCCGGGCGCGTCGTTGCGCTGGGCGAACGCCCGCACCTCCGCCAGCGGGGCGGGCTCCGGGTCCCCGGCCAGCTCCAGCTCGGCGGCGGCCAGGGCGAGGGCCAGCATCCGGTCGGTCACGTCCGGGATCCGGGCGTAGATCTCCGCCCCGGCCAGGTGCAGCTCGGCCGCCCGGCGGTGGTCGCCGTCGGCCGCCGCGACCGCCCCGGTGACCGTCCGCAGCGCCGCCTCCGACCAGGGCGTGCGGTGGTCGAGCCGGTCCAGCATGGCCCGGACCCGCACCGCCGCGTCCCGGCCGGCCAGGGTGGCGGCGTACGCCGCGGCGGCGATCCACTCGCCGCTGGCCAGCGCGGGCACCGCGGACCAGGCGTCGGCCAGCTCGTCGACCAGCTCGGCCGCCTCCTCGGCCCGCCCCTGCAGCGCCCGGCAGAGCGCCGCCATGCCGAGCATGGTCCAGTGCGGCCGGTGGAAGCCACTGCGCCGCGCGCTGTCCAGCGCGGCGGCCACGTCGTCGCGGTGCCGGGGCGTCGGCGCGACGGCGGCCCCGTCGTCACGGTGCCGCGGCGGCGCCGTGCCGTCGCGCGGGGTGGGGGCGGCCGGCCGGGGCGCCGGCGGCACCGGCTGCCCGCGCAGCACCAGCAGGCACGAGCGCAGCCCGCGTACCTGCATGTCCCAGCCGCCGGTCGGGGTGTCCACGAACGCGTCCGCGGCGGTGATGAGCCGGTCGAAGTCCCCGTCGAAGTAGGCCCGCATGGCCTCGCCGGAGTAGCTGGTGGTCAGCGTCTGCCCGCTCGCCGTCCGGGCCGGAGCGGTGGTCAGCAGGGCGTCCGAGCGCAGCCAGTCGCCCTCCTCGCGGACCGCGTACGCCAGGTTCTGCACCGCCCGGTGCAGCGCGAGCAGCTGCTGCGCCCGGCTGTATTCCACGAGCGCGTGCAGGTCGTCCAGGCCGGACCGGTCACCCGCCTGGTAGCGGGCCGTGGCGGCGGTGATCCGGGCGTTGGTGCGGGTCTCCGACAGGCCCAGCCGCTCGCCGATCTCCGCCGCGGTCTCGGCGGCGGCCACCGCCGCGTCCCGCTCGTAGTTGAGCATGTGCAGCCGGCCCAGCTCGGCGTACGCGTCGGCCTTCTGCGGGCTGTCCGGCAGCGGCTCGAACAGCCCGACCGCCCGGTCCAGGCAGGCCACCGCCGCGCTCCGGTCGGCGCGCAGCCAGGCCGCCTGGCCGAGCAGCGTCCAGGCCCGGGCGGCGCAGGCCTCGTCGTCGTGCGCCAGCAGCCGGTCGGCGAGCGCGTGCAGCTGCTCCGGCCCGCCGCCGGAGAGGAACGCGTTGCCGTCCCGGTAGAACGAGATCTCCGTGCTGAGCAGCTCCAGCTGGAGCCGGCCCACCGGATCGCTGTCGTCGGCCAGGCCGAGCGCCCGGCCGGCGTGCGCCGCCGCCGCGTCCAGCCCGTGCAGGGCGTACGCCCGGCGGGCCGCCCGGTGCAGCGCGGCGCGCGCCGGCCCGGCGTAGCGGTGGGTGTCCATGCCCAGGGTGCGGGCGATCTCGTGGGCCGCCCACCGGTGGTGGGCGAGCACCTCGGCCAGGTCGGTGTCCCGGGTGTGCGAGAGGGCGTCCAGCCAGTCCGCGGTCCGCTCGTGCCGGGCCACCCGCTCGGTCCGCGGCAGCCGCTGGTAGCAGACGTCCCGGACCAGCACGTGCCGGAACCGGAACTCCGCCTGCCCGGCCATCGTGGACGCGGCCTGCTCGTGCACGAAGTCGCGCTGCTCCAGCCGGCGCAGCGCCCGCTCCACCGGCTCGACCGGCTGGCCCAGCGCGGCGGCCACCGCGCCCGGCCAGAACTGCACGCCCACCACCGAGGCGGCCAGCAGCACCGCCCGGTCCTTGGCGTCGAGCAGGTCGACCCGGTTGGCGATGACCGCGTGCACGCTTTCCGGCATGGGCAGGTCGAGGTGCTTCTCCAGCGACCAGCCGCGCCCCGACTGGCGCAGCGCGCCCTGCTCGATGAGCATCCGGACGTACTCGTGGGCGTAGAGCGGGTTGCCGCCGGCCACCTCGACCAGCGGGGTGAGCATCTCGGCGGGGAACGCGGCCTGGCCGAACATGTGCGCGTAGAGCGAGGCGATGCCGGTGTCCCGCAGCGGGGGCAGGGTGATGGTGACCGAGCCGGTGATCGTCCCCGCCCAGCTCGGGTCCCGGTCGACCAGCTCCGGGCGGGCGGTGCAGAGCAGCAGCAGCGGCACGTCCCGGGCGGCGGTGCCGAGCAGCTCGACGAAGCGCAGCATGGCGTCGTCGGCCCAGTGCAGGTCCTCGAAGACCAGCACGGTGGGGCGCCGGGCCGCCAGCGCCAGCAGGAACCGCCGCCAGGCCGACTCGGCCTCCTCGGCGGGCAGGGCGGTGCCGGTGAGCCCGACCAGCGGGCGCAGCGCGTCGACGAGGCGGTCCCGCTCGGCCGGGCCGACCAGCTCGGTGACGGCGGCGGTGAGGCGCTGGGCGGCGGTGGACGCCGGGTCGGTGTCGAGGATGCCGGCCTCGGTCTTCACGACGTCGGCCAGCGCCGCGAAGGTGACGTTCTCGCCGAACGGCGGGCACCGCCCGGTACGCCAGGTCAGCGGCTCGTCGACCAGCCGGCTTGCGTGCCGGTGCAGCTCCCGGATCAGCCGGCTCTTGCCCAGGCCGGCCCGGCCGAAGACGGTCACCACCTGGGGCAGCCGGTCCCGCAGCGAGCGGTGCAGCGCGTTGACCAGCAGCCCCAGCTCGTGCTCGCGGTCGATGAGCGGGGTGGTGTCCGGCTCGCGGTCGGTGGGCTGCCGGCGCACCGGGGCCAGCGCCAGCCAGACCTCGGTGGGGCTGGAGCGGCCGCGCAGGGTGACCGGCGGCTGCTCCTCGTAGCGGATGGCGTCCTTGGTGAGCGCGTGCGTGGTGCCGCAGACCAGCACCCCGCCGGGCGGGGACACCGACTGCATCCGGGACGCCGTGTTGACGACGTCACCCGCCACGATGGCCTGCCCGCCGTCGCGGGCCGCGGCCACGTCCACCAGCGCCTCGCCGGTGGCCACGCCGACCCGGAAGCGCAGCTCGTCGTGGCCGCTCGGGGCGAACCGGGTGAGCACCCGCTGCAGCTCCAACCCGGCCCGTACGCAGCGCAGCGCGTCGGTCTCGGTGGCTACCGGGGCGCCGAAGAGCGCCATCACGGCGTCGCCGATGTACTTCTCCACCACCCCGCCGTACTGCCCGACGACCCGCTTCGCGGCCGAGAAGAAGCCGGTCTGCATGCCGCGGACCTGCTCCGGGTCGGCCCGCTCGACGTACGGGGTGAAGTCGATCAGGTCGACGAAGAGCACGCTGACCCGGCGGCGGTCCTCCTGCGGCGTCGGCACCGGCTGCTTGGCCCCGGCCCGGGGCGACCCGCACGAGGTGCAGAACGCCACGTCGGCGGCGAGCGGGCGCAGGCAGTGCGGGCAGACGGCACCCAGCTCGGCGCCGCAGCCACCGCAGAAGCGGTCGCCGTCGGTCGCGGTACGTCCACAACGGTCACACTGCGCGGAGATGACAGGCCTCCACTGGATCTGCCGGCCGGTCCCGGCCGGGCGCCGTCCCCCGCGGCGTCACGGTGAGTATCCCGCCCGCCGGCAGTGTCAGGTACCGGGCTGTTGGCTTGTGGACACTCCTCCGGGCGGCCGGTGGGGCCGCCGGGCGACTACATTCATGCCGCCGGACGACGACGACCGCGATCGAGGGGGACCAACCATGGTGTACGTGAAGCTGGAGAGCGACTGGACCGACGGCGACGGCGTCGCCCACGTGGCGGGGGAGTCCGTCGACGTGGACGCGGCCACCCTCGCCACGCTCCAGGCCGAGGGCATCGTCAGCGAGGGCTCCGGCGGCGGCAAGGACACCAGCGAGTGGGCCGGCCCGGGCAGCACCACCGCGTGGGCGGGGCCGGGCAGCGCCGGCGTCTGAGCCGGGACGGACACGGGAAAGGGCCGGGGCGGCATCGCCCCGGCCCTTTCCGCGTAGCCGTCAGCGGTCGTTCATGCCGGCGCGGCGGCGCAGCGCCGCGACGTCGGTGACCACGATGCGGCGCCCCTCGGTGCGCAGCCAGCCCCGGCTGGCGAAGGAGCCGATGGCCTGGTTGACGCTCTGTCGCGAGCCGCCGGCCATCTCGGCGAGCTGGCTCTGGTTGAGCTCGATGGTGATCATCGGGGCCTGGCTCTCGCCGGCCAGCCGGACCAGCGTCTTGGCCACCCGGCCGGGCAGGTCGAGGAAGACGTGGTCGGCGTTCTGCTCGGTGAGCCGGCGGATCAGCTGGCCGAGGGAGCGCATCACCGCGTCGAGGATGCGCGGGTTGGAGTGCACCAGCTCCATGAAGGCCGGCCGGGACAGCGCCAGCGCGGCGCAGTCCTCGATCGCCTCGGCCGACGCCGACCGGGTCGAGGCGTCCAGCAGCGAGACCTCGCCCAGCACGTCCGGCGGCCGGATCACCGACAGCACGGCGCGCTCGCCGGTCGGGGCGGTGCGGAACACCGCCACCGCGCCGCGGCGCAGCACGATCAGCGACTCGCCGGGGTCGTTCTCGACGAAGAGCAGCTGACCCTTGCGGTACGTGCGCGGCACGGCCGCGGCGATGACCCGCTGCCGCACCTCCGGCTCCAGCCCGGCGAACATCTCCACGCCCGTGAGCGCGTCACCCGGCTCCGGCAGGCGAACCTCCACGGCCCAACCCCTCCCCGGTCAAGGACCACAACTCGCACACCCGGTGAACCCGTCAACCCCGGTGCGAGGCATCTCAACCGGTTCGTCGTCCGGTAGCGGTACACATCAGATCATGACGCTCCCGTCGCGTGCTGTACACCCCTGGAGACACTTCCGTGACCGGCGCGAGCTGCGGCGGACGGGCCGGGGGACCTCGGCGGACGCCCCGGCGACCGGCGGCCGGCGGCGGTGGGCGAGGATAAGGGGCGATGGTCTACCGCTACTTCTACGACTGCGAGTTCATCGAGGACGGCCGGATCGTCGACCTCGTGTCGATCGGCGTCGTCGACGAGTACGGCCGCGAGTTCTACGCGGTCTCCACCGAGTTCGACGACTCCCGGGCGGTGCCCTGGGTGCGCCGCAACGTGCTGGACAAGCTCCCCTCGCCGGCCGACCGGGCCTGGCGCTCCCGGGAGCGGATCCGCGACGACCTCTACGAGTTCCTGATGGCGCCGGTCCGGGACCGGCCCGGCGAGCAGCTGGAGCTCTGGGCCTGGTACGCCGCGTACGACCACGTGGTGCTGGCCCAGCTCTGGGGGGCGATGCCGGCGCTGCCACGGGAGATCCCGCGGTTCACCAAGGAGTTGCGCCAGCTCTGGGACGACCGGGGCCGGCCGCGGCTGCCGGAGGCCGAGGCGGGCCGGCACGACGCGCTGGTCGACGCCCGGCACAACCTGGCCCGCTGGCGGGCGATGACCGTCCGGTGAGCTGTCGGGAGGTTTGACCGGTTCTGTCCCGGGCAGGATCGGCATCGAGCCGATCCGAGGGAGGGGCGCATGAGCAAGCAGCCGACCAGCGCCGTGGATGGCCGCCGCCGGGTCACCGAGCTGATCCGCGCCGCGCGCATCTGCCTGCTGACCACCACCGGCGTCGACGGGCGGCTGGTCAGCCGCCCGATGGGGCTCCAGGAGGCGGAGTTCGACGGCGACCTCTGGTTCTTCGCGTACACGGACTCCGCGAAGGTCCGCCAGATCCGGGTCAACCCGCAGGTCAACGTCGGTTTCTCCGACCAGCGGCACCACGCCTGGGTGTCGGTGGCCGGCACCGCCGCCGAGGACTGGGACCGGGCCCGGGCCGAGCGGCTGTGGCACCCGCTGCTGAAGACCTGGTTCCCCGGCGGGCCGGACACCCCGGGCCTCACGCTGATCAAGGTGCACGCCGGCTCGGCCGAGTACTGGGAGGCGTCGGGCAACCCGGTGGTGAACCTGCTCGGGGTCGCCCGGGCGGCGGTCACCGGGCAGCCGCCGAGGGCGGGGGAGAACCGCGAGGTCAGCTACTGACCGGTAGCCGGTCCGGGGCTCGGAACGGGCCGGGGCGCGGTGTCGGCGGACCCGCACGCCGACTACAGTGCGCACTGACGGCCCGCCCCGGGCCGGCAACGGCGCCGATGGTCTGATCTGACACATATCCTGGGGCTTATCCGGGCTTCACCTGATGCTCCAGGAGGATGAGCAGATCATGCGTATCGGCGTGCTCACCGGCGGCGGCGACTGCCCTGGTCTCAATGCGGTGATTCGGGCGGTGGTCCGCAAGGGCGTCGCCACTTACGGTCACGAGTTCGTGGGCTTCCGGGACGGCTGGAAGGGCCCCCTGGAGGGCCTGTCCAAGCCGCTGGGCATCGCGGAGGTCCGCGGGATCCTGCCGCGCGGCGGCACCATCCTCGGCTCGTCCCGGACCAACCCGTTCAAGATCGACGGCGGCGTGGAGCGGATCAAGGACAACCTCGCCGCGCAGGGCGTGGACGCGCTGATCGCGATCGGCGGCGAGGACACCCTCGGTGTCGCCACCAAGCTGCACGAGCTGGGCGTCCACGTCATCGGCGTGCCGAAGACCATCGACAACGACCTCGGCGCCACCGACTACACGTTCGGCTTCGACACCGCCGTCAACATCGCCATGGAGGCGATCGACCGGCTGCACACCACCGCGGAGAGCCACCACCGCACCCTGGTCGTCGAGGTGATGGGCCGGCACGCCGGCTGGATCGCCCTGCACGCCGGTCTCGCCGGCGGCGCCAACGTGATCCTGCTGCCGGAGCGGCAGTTCGACGTCGACCAGGTGGCCGGCTACGTCGAGAAGCGCTTCCAGCACCAGTACGCCCCGATCGTCGTGGTCGCCGAGGGCGCCCAGCCGCTGGACGGCCAGATGGTGCTGCACAACCAGGAGCTCGACGCGTTCGGCCACGTCCGCCTCGGCGGCATCGGCCAGTGGCTCGCCGAGCAGTTGGAGGCGAAGACCGGCAAGGAGGCCCGCACCGTGGTGCTCGGCCACATCCAGCGCGGCGGCACCCCGACGGCGTTCGACCGGGTGCTCGCCACCCGGCTCGGCCTGCACGCCATCGACGCGGCGAACGAGGGCGACTGGGGCAAGATGGTCGCGATGCAGAGCACCGACATCGTCCGGGTCCCGCTGGCCGAGGCCACCCGGGAGCTGAAGACCGTGCCGCTGGAGCGGTACGCCGAGGCCGAGGTCTTCTTCGGCAGCTGACCGACGGCGGGCGGCGCGGCGGGGGCCCGGGGCGGGGCCCCCGCCCCGCACCCCCCCCACAGGGGGAGAGGCCCTTGCGGCCCAAGGGGCCAACGACCCGGGGGGTCGGGCGGGGCAAGAAGGGCGGGCGTAGGTCCCC